>JBJMWH010000254.1:0-4547 GCA_045810245.1 Burkholderiales bacterium
CGAGCTGCGGTTTACGGCCGGCAATGCCGAGATTCAGAACGGCGATCGCCTGGTTACGTCCGGCATCGACGGCATTTACCCGGCCGGACTACCGGTGGCCACGGTAGTGAGGATCGAGCGGGACGCGGAACATAGCTTTGCTCGGGTGATCTGCCGGCCGGCGGCCGGCGTCGATCGCGGACGCTTCGTCTTAGTGCTGTCCGACGAAACCGCGCGTCCGCCGCGGCCCGAGGAAGCGCAGTCGGGCAAGGAGCGGCGCTCCGACAAGGCGCGCCGTGCGCGCGCGAAAGAAAGAGACGGGTGATGGCGCTAGGCGGCAAGTCCGAGCACATCCTTCGGCCGGCTCGAGTGAGCACGGTCGCGGCCTCGTTCGCGATCGCGCTGCTGCTCGATTTCCTGCCCTGGAAGGACCTGCGGCTGGTGCCCGACTTCGTCGCACTGGTCCTCACGTTCTGGTGCGTGCGCCAGCCGCGGCTCGTCGGCCTGGGAGTGGCCTGGGGCGTCGGCCTGCTGGTCGACGCCGGCAACGGCGTGCTGCTTGGGCAGCACGCGCTCGCCTATTCGCTGCTCGCCTTCATCTCGATCTGGGTTTCCCGGCGCATCCTGTGGTTCGGGCCCGTGCTGCAGGCGGCGCACGTGGCGCTCATCCTCGCGCTGGCGCAGACGCTCGTCATGGTCGTTCGCATAGTCGCCGGGGACCCGTTTCCGGGCTGGGCGATCTACGTGAGCCCGCTGGCGGGCGCGCTGCTGTGGCCGATGGTGAGCTGGCTCCTGGTCCTGCCGCAGCGGCGCCTGGAGCGGGAACAGACGATTTGAGCGGGCACGCCATCTAACTTATGTCCGAGCTGCGAAATTACGAAAGGGAGCTCGCGCAGTTCCACTTGCGCATCGGCGTCGCCGGCCTGCTGGTGCTGATCGGCTTCGGCCTGCTCGCGGCGCGCTTCATCTTCCTGCAGGTGATTCAGCACGACCACTACGCCTCGCGGGCCGAGGACAACCGGATATCGATCGTGCCGATCCCCCCCAACCGGGGCCTGATCCTCGACCGAAACGGCATCGTGATGGCGCGCAACTACTCGGGCTACACGCTCGAGATCTTCCCGCGCAAGACGAGGAGCATCGAGCGCACGATCGACGAGGTCGGGGAGCTGGTCGAGATCACGTCGCGCGATCGCGCCCGCTTCAGGAAGCTCCTCGCCGAGACGCGCAATGCCGAGAGCCTTCCCATCCGGACGCGCCTGTCGGACGAGGAAGTGGCCAAGTTCGCCGCCAACCGCTATCGCTACAACGGCACCGTCGAGATCAAGGCGCGGCTGTTCCGTCAGTACCCGTACGACGACATCGCCTCGCACGTGCTCGGCTACATGGGCCGCATCAACCAGGCCGACCAGGCGCGCTTGGAGGAAGAGGGCGTCGACGCGAACTACCGCGGTACCGACTTCATCGGCAAGGCCGGCGTCGAGGCGAGCTACCAGAACGACCTCCACGGCACGACCGGCTTCGAGCATGTCGAGATCGATGCCGCCGGCCGCGGCATCCGCACGCTGTCGCGCACACCGTCGCAGCCAGGCAACAACGTCGCCCTGACGCTCGACCTGCGGCTGCAGCAGGTGGCCGAGCAGGCGTTCGGAGACCGGCGCGGCGCGGTGGTGGCGCTCGAGCCCTCGAGCGGCGCGGTGCTCGCTTTCGTGTCCAAGCCCGGCTTCGATCCGAACTACTTCGTCGACGGCATCGACCCGCAGTACTGGGCCGAGCTCAACAATTCCCCCGACCGGCCGCTCTACAACCGGGCCATCGCCGGCACCTACCCCCCGGGGTCGACCTTCAAGCCGTTCATGGCACTCGCCGCCCTCGACACCGGCAAGCGCACCCCGCGGAGCGCCATCAACGATCCCGGTTATTTCGTCTTCGGCGACCGGCGCTTCCGCGACTCGAAGCCCGGCGGAAACGGCTACGTCGATCTCTTCAAGTCGATCGTCGTGTCCTCCGATACGTACTACTACATGCTCGCCAACGACATGGGCATCGACGCGATCGCTCAATACATGAAGAACTTCGGCTTCGGCGCGAAGACCGGCATCGACCTGCAGGGTGAGCTGGCGGGCGTGTTGCCATCGCCCGAGTGGAAGATGAAGCGCTTCCGCCGTCCCGAGCAGCAGAAGTGGTACCCCGGCGAGACGATCTCGATCGGCATCGGCCAGGGCTACAACTCCTATACGCCGATTCAGCTCGCCCAGGCCGTCGCCACGCTCGCCAACGGCGGCACGCTGTACCGGCCGCATCTCGTCGCCTACATCGACAATCCGCGCAGCGGAGAGCGGCGCAATTTCGAGCCGGAGGTGGTGCACCGTGTCCCCGCGCGCGCCGAACACATCGAATTCGTGAAGCGCGCGATGGCCGGCGTCAACAAGGAAGGCACCGGGGCGCGCGCCTTCGCCGGCGCGCAGTACACGAGCGGCGGCAAGACGGGCACGGCGCAGGTGGTGGCGTTGAAGCAGAACGAAAAGTACGACGAGAAGAAGGTCGCCGAGCGCCACCGTGACCACTCCTGGTTCATCGCCTTCGCGCCGCTCGAGAATCCGAAGATCGCGCTCGCGATCATCGTCGAGAACGGCGGCTTCGGGGCGCGCGCCGCCGCGCCCATCGCGCGCACCATGCTCGACTACTATCTCCTCGGCAAATTGCCACAGGGCCTCGTCGTGCAGACCCCGGAGGCCGACGTGGACGAAGAGGAGCGCGAGAGCGACTGATGGACCTCGCACGCCTGCCGCTGCGCCGCATCTTCGCCCGCCTCGGCGAGGGCATCGATTCGACGCTCCTCGTGCTGCTGCTTACGCTGTCGATGGTCGGCCTCGCCGTGCTGTACTCGGCGAGCTACGACGTGCCCGGACGTGTCGCGGGACAACTCGCCAACCTGGCGGTCGCGCTCGCCGCGATGTGGATCGTGGCGCAGGTTCCGCCGCAGACGATGATGCGATTCGCCATCCCGGCGTACGTGGTCGGCCTGGGTTTTCTCTTCGCGGTGGCGGTGGCGGGCGACGTGGTGAACGGCGCGCGGCGCTGGCTGCACGTCGGCGTGACGCGCTTCCAGCCCTCGGAGATGATGAAGCTCGCGCTGCCGCTGATGCTCGCGTGGTACTTCCACAAGAACGAAACGACGCTGCGCTGGCGCGACTATTTCGTCGCCGGCTTGCTGCTGCTCGTTCCCCTCGGCCTGATCCTGCGCCAGCCCGACCTCGGCACCGCCGGGCTCGTCGGCACCGCGGGCTTCTTCATCATGTTCTTCGCCGGGATGAGCTGGCGCATCATGGGGGCGATCGGCGCGGCGGGCGCCGTAGCGGTGCCGCTGCTGTGGCCGTTTTTGCACGACTACCAGCGCCGGCGCATCCTCACCCTGCTCGATCCGTCGAGCGATCCGCTCGGCGCGGGGTACCACATCATCCAGTCGACGATCGCCGTGGGCTCGGGCGGGCTCGCCGGCAAGGGCTGGCTGAACGGGACCCAGTCGCACCTGGAGTTCATTCCCGAGCGCCACACCGACTTCATCTTTGCGGTGTTCTCCGAGGAGTTCGGCCTGATCGGCAATGTCACGCTGCTCGTTCTCTATACCCTGCTCATCGCGCGAGGGTTGATGATCGCCACGAACGCGGCGACCCTTTTCGGCCGCCTGCTCGCCGCCGCCATCTCGTTGCAGTTCTTCGTCTACGCGTTCGTGAACATGGGCATGGTGTCCGGGATCCTGCCCGTGGTCGGGGTACCTCTGCCCTTCCTTTCCTATGGCGGCACTGCGCTGCTGAACCTCTTCATCGGCGCCGGAATGCTCATGAGCATCCAGCAACACCGGCAGCTGGTGCAGAGCTAGCCGCGATTCCGCAAAGCAACAATTCCTTGAAAGAGCCTCCCGCATCATGAAACGGGGGTTGCCCAACCCCCTGTAAATGCTTGTTTTGTTGCATGCCGGTCGGGCTATGAATGCGTATTGCTCTGCGCCACACGCGGCGCGCAGACTCGCCTCATCATTCATCTCTCGGAGGCGACGTGGAAAGCCGCATCAAGGAAGTTCAAGCGCTGGAGCAGGACTGGGCCCGCAACGCCCGATGGAAAGGCGTGAAGCGCGGCTATTCCGCCGAGGACGTGGTGCGGCTGCGCGGCAGCCTGCGCGTCGAGCACACACTGGCTAAGCGCGGCGCCGAGAAGCTCTGGAAGCGCACGCAGGAAATGCCCTTCGTGAACTCGCTCGGGGCGCTCACCGGCAACCAGGCAGTGCAGCAGGTGAAGGCGGGCGTGCCCGCAATCTATCTCTCCGGCTGGCAGGTCGCGGCCGACGCCAACGATTCACTGCAGATGTACCCCGATCAGTCGCTCTACGCCGTGTCGTCGGTCCCCACCGTCGTGCGGCGCATCAACAACGCCCTTGCGCGCGCCGACCAGATCCAGTGGATGGAAGGCGCAAGCGAGATCGATTATTTCGCGCCCATCGTTGCCGACGCGGAATCGGGCTTCGGCGGCGTGCTGAACGCCTACGAGCTGATGCGCTCGATGATCGA
>JBJMWH010000255.1:0-3521 GCA_045810245.1 Burkholderiales bacterium
CGAAGTGGAAGCGGCTGCGCGAGCTGCGCGAGCCGGTCCGCAAGCAGATCGAGGAGCTGCGCACCCGGGACAAGGTCGGCGCTTCGCTCCAGGCCGAAGTGGAGCTGCGCGCCGAGGCCCAGGACTACGAATGGCTGGCGAGCCTCGGCGACGAGCTCAAGTTCCTGCTCATCACCTCCGCCGCCCGCGCTCAGCAGGGAAGCTTCTCCGTGGAAGTGAAACCCAGCAGCCACGCAAAATGCGACCGCTGCTGGCACTACACCCCCGATGTCGACGAGGAGGGCCTGTGCGCACGCTGTCGTTCGAACCTGCGCGGGCCCGGGGAGGTGCGCCGCTATGTCTAGGTCGGCGCCCTGGTTCGTGAGCGCGGCCGCGATCGTGCTCGCCGACCAGCTCACGAAGTGGCTGGTGCTCTCGCGCTTCGCGCCCGGTGAGGGCATCGAGCTCACCGGCTTCTTCAACCTGGTGCTGGTGTTCAACAAGGGCGCGGCGTTCAGCTTCCTCGCCGCCGAGGCGGGCTGGCAGACGCCGCTGCTCGCGGCCTTTGCCCTCGGTGCGGCGGTGGTTGTCTCGCTGCTGCTGGTGCGCTCGCCCGAGCGGCGCATGCTGTGCGCGGGGCTCTCGCTGATCCTCGGCGGCGCGCTGGGCAACCTCGTCGACCGGCTGCGCTTCGGCCATGTGGTGGACTTTCTCGACTTTCACGCCGCCGGCTGGCACTGGCCGGCGTTCAACGTCGCCGACTCGGCGATCACGATCGGCGCGGCGCTGCTGATCCTGGACGGCTTGCGCCGCCATGAAAAGCGGGCTGGCGCTCCTTCTTAAGGCGCTCGCCTTCGCGGCGCGCAAGCACCGCGACCAGCGGCGCAAGGACGCCCAGGCTTCGCCCTATATCAACCATCCCATTGCGCTCGCCGACGTCCTGGTGAACGAGGCCGGGATCACCGCTGTCGAAGTACTATGCGCGGCGCTGCTTCACGACACCATCGAGGATACCGAGACTACGCCGGAGGAGCTGGAACGCGAGTTCGGCAGTGAAATCGCCGAGATCGTGATCGAACTGACCGACAACAAGATGCTGAAGAAGCGCACGCGCAAGCGAATGCAGATCGCGCACGCGGCGAGCGCGAGCCGCGAAGCCAAGCTGGTCAAGCTCGCCGACAAGATCTGCAACCTGCGCGACGTTACCGCGAGGCCGCCGGCGAGCTGGGACCTCGAGCGGCGCCGCGAATATTTCGACTGGGCGAAGACGGTGGTCGATCGCCTGCGCGGCGCCGATCCGCGGCTGGAGGCGGCGTTCGACCGCGCCTACGCGCAGCGCCCTGAATGAGAGAGAATGAAGCGATGGAAGTGATGCTGGCCAGCCCGCGCGGCTTCTGCGCCGGCGTCGAGCGCGCGATCGAGATCGTCGAGCGCGCGCTCGAGCTGCGCGGGGCGCCGATCTACGTGCGCCACGAGATCGTGCACAACAAGTACGTGGTCGAGAACCTGCGCGCGAAGGGCGCGGTGTTCGTCGAGGAGCTGGACGAAGTGCCGGCCGGCGCCACCGTCATCTTCAGCGCGCACGGCGTGGCCAAGGAAGTGCGCTCGGAAGCCGAGCGCCGCGGCCTCAACGTGTTCGACGCGACCTGCCCGCTGGTCACCAAGGTGCACGTCGAGGTGACCAAGATGCTGCGCGAGGGCTACGAGATCGTGATGATCGGCCACCGCGGCCACCCGGAAGCCGAAGGCACCATGGGCCAGGCCGCGGGCGGCATGCATCTCGTCGAGACGGTGGAGGATGTCGCGGCGCTGCGGCCGGCTTCCGGCAAGCTTTCGTACGTCACGCAGACCACCCTCTCGGTCGACGACGCCGCCGCGGTCATCGCCGCGCTCAAGGCGCGCTTTCCGCGCATCGTCGGGCCGAGGAAGGACGATATCTGCTACGCCACGCAGAACCGCCAGGACGCGGTCAAGTTCATGGCGCCGCAGTGCGACGTGGTGATCGTGGTCGGCTCGCCCAACAGCTCCAACTCCAACCGCCTGCGCGAGGTTTCGGAGAACATGGGCGTGCCCGCATACCTCGTCGACAACGCCTCCGACCTGCGGCCCGAGTGGGTCGCGGGCAGGCGCCGCGTCGGCATCACGGCCGGCGCTTCCGCGCCCGAGGTGCTGGTCGAGGAGCTGATCGCGCGCCTCAAGTCGCTCGGCGCGAAGAGCGTGCGCCCGCTCGAGGGAATCTCCGAGCGCGTCGTCTTCACCCTGCCGCGCGAGCTCGCCCGCCCGGCACGTTAGGCGTTTTCGATCCCGCAAAAAGAAAAGGCCCAGGATGACCTGGGCCTTTGTTGCGCGAGCCGGGTTGACCTAGTCGTTGTCCCTGCCGCGGTTGGCGTGCCTGTCGTGCTTGTGCTTGTTGCGCTCGTGCTTCTGGCGCTCCTTCTCAATCCGGGCGCGCTTCTCGGCCACGACCTTGAGGTCGCCCTTGCCCTCGACCCACTGGCCGCCGGTGATGCCTTTCAGGATGCCGATCGTGGTTCCCGGCGCGAAGGCGGTTCTCTGGGGATCGAAGAAGCAGAGCCGGTCGCGTTTACCGTCTCGGTTCAAGTCCCAGCCCTCTTTGGCGCAGAACTTGTAGCTGAACTCCCCGCCGGTCCTTCCGAACCTGAGGCTCGCCGGATCGACCGTAAACGGGTCGAAGGCATTGTCCGACAGCAGCATCACCGGGATCAGACCCTTGGAGTTCAGGTTGATCGTGGCCGGCCCCGCCTGACGCGGGTTGATGTCGATGTTGATCTGCTGGTTCGCCGGCGGCGGCGGCGGCGTGGCCACGCTCAAGCCCGAGACGATCATCGTATAGGAGCCATTCGTGGTGACGAACGGTGCAAACTCCCACTGACCGCCGTCCGCCAGAAACGCGCCCTGCGCGCTGACGGCGATGATCCAGGTGCCCGCCGCGTCAAGCCGGACGCCCGGGATCATCGGATCCATCGACCCAAGACAGTCCGGGCAATCCGCCGGAGGGTTGGAGCCCGGATCCAGGGTATCACTGTCCATGCTTTCGACGAACCGCGTGCCGTCAGGGCGGAACAGGAAGAGGTTGGCGTCGAGGCCGCCGGTCGTGCCGTCGATGTCGATGGTGATGACGTCGCCCACCTTGCCCTCGAACGCGTAATAATCCACGTCGGGTACCGTCTCGCTGGCGTTGGTGATCGCGGCGTCCACGCTGGCGGACGTACCGGTCGCATTCAGCTTTTGCGGCTGGGCAAAGGTGCCGTCTGCCAGCGCCTTGCCGCTAACTCCGACGGCAGCCAGCGCTACGGCGAGCACCGTGCGGCGGACTATACATTGCGTGTCCATCTGGATTCCCCCCTAGATGTGGTTGCTTCGCAGATCATTAAGCGCTGCAGGTGCGCGAGTGTCCATGAAGAACTACGCAGATTTCCGGGCGCTGCGCGTCCCTGACAATCGACGCGGCGTTTGCCGCAACGTCCTGCTGCGCGAGGACGGAATTCACGCGTGAATCCGTCACGGGTGGCATGGCGCCA
>JBJMWH010000256.1:0-3003 GCA_045810245.1 Burkholderiales bacterium
TCGGCACGATCCACAACGCCATCGCCGACTACGGCCCCGACGAGCACCGCCTGGTGAAGCGCTGCCAGGTGATGGCGACGAGGTTCGCCCTTTGAGCCTCGAGAAGCGGCCGCTGCCGGTCATCCCGGGCAACTTCTACGCCGCGGGCCTCAACTACCGCGCGCACATCGAGTGGGCCAACCGGGCGCACGGCACGACCTACAAGATGCCCGAGCGCGCCGACATCGGCTACCGCTCGAACAATGCGCTCATCGGCAGCGGCGAGGACATCGTCATCCCGCTGGATTCGAGCGGGCAGGTGGATTTCGAAGGCGAGCTCGTCGCCGTGATCGGCCGGCACGCCAAGAACGTCTCGGAGAAAGAGGCGCTCGACTACGTCGCCGGCTACACGCTCGGCAACGACGTCAGCGAGCGAAGCTGGCAGCGCAGCGACCGCACGCTGTGGCGCGCGAAGAACAGCGACACCTTCAAGCCGATGGGCCCGCGCATCGTCTCGGGGATCGACCCGATGAACCAGGTCATCGAAGTGCGCGTGAACGGCCGCGCGGTGTCCAGCTACAACACATCGGAAATGATCTTCAGCGTCGCGCACTTCATCTCGCGCATGTCGCGCTACCTCACCCTGCACCCCAACGACGTCATCTGGTTCGGCTGCGACGGGCCGACCGAGCCGGCGCTCAAGCCGGGCGACCTGGTGGAGGTGGTGAACGAGAAGATCGGCGTGCTCGCCAATCGCGTGGTCATTTTCTAGGGAGGTCGACGTGCTGGCGCCTTTCATCCTTTGGGCTCCGACGCTGCTCGGATTGATCTTTCTGGTTGCCGCCGGGGTTCTCTTTTCCAGAGCTCGTTCGCTGGCGTCGGGCCTATTCTTCTTGGGCGCGCTCGTTACGATCCTGGCACCCTGGGCGTTCCAGCTTACCGGCGGCAGCGAATACTCGCGGCCCCTTGTGATGGTCCTCGGCCTGACGGTTCAAGTCCTCGGATTATTCTTCTACGCACTGTCGGTCCCGAGAAAAGCATAGCGGCACGGCGCTTGCTGCGCGAGGCAATGATCCGCAAGCTCGCCTCCGGCGAATACCGGCTGTATTCGAGGAAGGTGAATCCGAAGACCGGCCAGCGTCGCAATCTCGGAACGTTCAACTCGCGCGCGGCGGCCGAGAAGCACGAGCGCGCGGTGCAGTTCTTCAAGCGTCGAGGAGGATGACCATGGCGAGTGCAAAGCAGCGCGCGGCGGCGCGGCGCAACATCGGTAAGGCGGCTAAGGCCGCGCGGAAGAAGCGCACGATCTCACGTCTACCGAAGAAGACGCGAACAGCGCTTGGCAAGCAGGCGGCCAAGGTCGCGAAGCGCAGGCGCAAGAAGAAAATCGGGGTCTGACCCCATTCAACGCCAACCCCATTCAACGCCAGGCGACCCCATTCAGCGCCAGGCGGCGTAGCGGTTGAGGGGCAGCGGCTGCCTGGCGAGCGCCGGGCAGAAGCTGCCGACGATCGGCTCGAGCTTTTCGTAAAGCGCTTTATTGTCGCGGTTGAGCCGCTCCAGGCGCTCGCGTGCGCTCTCGGCGTCGCGCGCGAGCTTGGCCAGGTCCACGTTAACGAGCCTTCGGTTCTCGAGCAGCATGCGGCCGCCGACCATCACCGAGTGCACCGCCGAGCCGTCCTCGGTGTGCACCAGCGCGTTCACCGCGTCATTCAAAGGAATCCAGTTCACGTTTCCGAGATCGAGGAACACGATGTCGGCCTTGTAGCCGGGAGCGAGGCGGCCGAGCTTCTCGAAGCCGAGAGCGCGCGCGCTCCCAATGGTGGCCGCCTCGAGCACTTCCTTCGTCGTGATCCAGCGCTCCCAGTCCGGACCGCGCACCTTGGAGCCGAGCGAAGCGATGCGCATCGCTTCGTACATGTTCAGATTGTCGGAGGAGCTGGCCCCGTCGGTGCCGATGCCGACGTTGATGCCGCACTCGAGCATGCGGCGCATGTCCGCGATGCCGCTGCCCAGGCGCATATTGCTTCCGGGGTTGTGCGCAACCGAGGCGCCGCGCCCGGCGAGGCGCTTCATGTCCTCGTCGTCGAGCCACACGCCGTGCGCCGCGGTGAAGCCCGGGGCGACGAGCCCCAGCGCGTCCATGTGCGCTGCGAGGGACTTACCGTATTTCTTCAGCGCAGACACCGCCTGCACCTTGGACTCGGACAGGTGCGTCTGCAATCCGGCGGCGTACTCGCGCGCCAAGGTGCCGCAGCCCTTCAGGAAATCGTCGCTGCAGTGGAGCGGGATGGTCGGTGCGACGGCGGGTCGGATCATGTCGCGGTCGAACTTCCAGCCGTGCAGCGCCTTGCGCATGTTCTCGAGGCTCGTCCGGTACGGGGCGAGCCGCAGCCGCTCGACCTCCTTCTGCATCGGCGGAGGCAGCGCCTCCATGAGGCCGGGGATCGCCTCGAAGAAGCTGAGATCCGCGACCATGGGAGCGACCACCGCGCGCATTCCGGCATCGCTGTAGGCTCGGCCGACCGCTTCGAGCCCCTCGGCGCTCGGCGTCGGAAATTCGGCCATCAGGTCGTAGCAGGCTGTGCAGCCCTTCATCAGCAGCTCGGCCGCGCCGATGAGCGTGCTGAGATACTTGTCCTCGAGGCTGCGGAACCCGTTCGTCCAAGGCGCCGCAGTGAGGAGAAGCTCCAGTGTCCAGCGATCGCCCATTCCCTTGGCGAGGTTGCCGTGGCCGTGCATGTGGGCGTTGATAAGGCCCGGATGAAGCAGCTTGCCGCGGGCATCCATGACGTGAAAGTCGGCCGAGCCGATCACTCCCGGTTTCGAAACCTGTTCGATCGTGTCGCCGCGGACGAGAATGTCGACAGGTCCGTCGACGAGCCGCCCGCCGCTGATCAGCGTGTCGCTCACCGGTCCTCCTTGCCGGCCGAACCGATCGAGAGGTCGGCGAGGCCCGAGCGGATCATGTACCAGAAGAGGAATACGCCCGGCAGGGCGATGAACGTGGTGAGGAGATAGTAG
>JBJMWH010000257.1:0-3729 GCA_045810245.1 Burkholderiales bacterium
CGTGGACGACACGCTCTATTCCCTCGGTTTAAATTCGAAGAAGGAGCTGCAAACCACAGCACTCGAGCTCGTCCAGCGCATTACGCGCTTCCGGCCCGAGCTCGACGTTTACATCCTGATCGCGCAGGAGAAGGAGGACGACGTGGTCGACGCCCTCTTCGCCGAGTCCGTCGATGGCTATTTCTACCGCGAGGAGCGCGACTACCGCGGCATCTACCGCATCCTCAACGCCCAGATCCAGGAGCGCGCGCGCACCCCTTTCTACGATGCGCTCAAGAACTACGTCTGGATGGCGAAGGACCAGTGGCACACGCCGGGTCATTCCTCGGGCGAGTCGCTGCGCGGCAGCGCCTGGGTGAACGACTTCTACGAGTTCATGGGCGAGCACGTGTTCGACGCCGACCTGTCGGTCTCGGTACCGATGCTCGACTCGCTGATGGAGCCGACCGGCGTGATCGCCGAGGCGCAGGCGATGGCGGCGAAGGCGTTCGGCGCGCGGCGCACCTACTTCGCCACCAACGGCACCTCCACCGCCAACAAGGTGATTTTCCAGACCCTGCTCGCCCCGGGGGAGAAGCTGCTCCTCGACCGCAATTGCCACAAGAGCGTGCATCACGGCGTGGTGCTCTCGGGGGCGCGCCCGATCTATCTCGACTCCGCGCTCAACCGCAAGTACGGCCTGTATGGCCCGGTGCCCAAGAAGGTCCTGTTGAAGGAAATCAACAAGCACCCGGATGCTCAAGCGCTGATCCTGACCTCCTGCACCTACGACGGGTTGCGCTACGACCTAGCGCCCATCGTCGAGGCGGCGCACGCAAAGGGCATCAAGGTGATCATCGACGAGGCCTGGTACGGCTTCGCGCGCTTCCATCCGGAGTTCCGGCCCACGGCGCTCGAGGCCGGCGCGGATTACGCGACGCAGTCGACGCACAAGGTCCTGTCGGCGTTCTCGCAAGCCTCGATGATCCACATCAACGATCCGGGATTCCGCGAGCACCTGTTCCGCGAGAACTTCAACATGCACACCTCGACCAGCCCGCAGTACGGGCTGATCGCGAGCCTGGACGTGGCGCGCAAGCAGGCGGTGATGGAAGGCTACAAGCTGCTCGGGCGCACGCTCGAGCTCGCCAAGGAGGCGCGCGGCCTCATCAACTCCACCAAGGTGTTCCGGGTGCTCGAGCTCGAGGATCTGCTGCCCGAGGAAGTGACCGGCGACGGCATCCGCCTCGATCCCACCAAGGTGACGATCGACATCTCGGGCTGCGGCTACACCGCCGAGGACCTGCAAAAGGAGCTATTCGAGCGCTATAACCTCCAGGTCGAGAAGTCGACCTTCAATACCCTGTCTCTGCTTTTCACCATCGGCACTACGCGCTCGAAGCTCTCGCGCCTGTACGACGCTTTGATGCGCATCGCGCGGGAGGGCCGCCATCCGCGGCGGCTGGTGCAGACCCCCGAGATCCCGGGCTTTACGCGCCTGCGCTACTTGCCGCGCGACGCCTACTACTGCGGCGGCGAGCTGGTATCCGTGTTCGACGAGCGCGAGCGGGTCAACCGCAAGCTCGTGGGCGCGGTCTGCGCCGACCAGATCGTGCCCTACCCACCCGGCATTCCGGTGCTGGTACCGGGCCAGCTGATCACCGCCGGCGTGGTCGAATATCTCGCCGACCTTCTGCGCTCGACCCGGCGCATGGAGATGCACGGCATCGTGCACGAAGGCTACGTGCCGTGCATCCGCGTCCTCAAGCCGCAGGAGGAAAAGGGACTGCAGCGGCTCCCCTGATCGCGAGAATCAGGGACAGACCACAATTTCTTTTGATATTCTGGGAGCCACACCCATGTCTCATATCATGAATACGTACGCCCGCCAGCCGGTGGCCTTCGTCCGCGGCGAAGGTGTGTGGCTGTGGGACGAAGCCGGCAAGAAGTACCTCGATGCCCTGGCCGGGATCGCAGTGAATACGCTCGGGTACGCGCATCCGAAATTCACAAAAGCACTTTCGGAAAGGCTCGCGAGCGGAGTTCTCCATACCTCCAACCTGTGGCGCATCCCGATGCAGGAAGCCGCGGCCGATCGCGTCGCGGAGATCACGGGCCTGGACGAGGTGTTCTTCTGCAACTCGGGCCTCGAGGCGAACGAGGCCGCCATCAAGGTGGCGCGCAAATACGGCCACGAGCGCGGCATCGCCGAGCCGGCCATCGTGGTGATGGAGAAGGCGTTCCACGGCCGCTCGCTCGCGACCCTCTCCGCCACCGGCAGCCGCAAGGTGCAGGCCGGGTTCGAGCCCCTGGTGTCGGGCTTCGTGCGCGTGCCGCTGAACGACCTCGACGCGGTGCGCCAGGTGGCCGAGCACAACAAGAACGTGGTCGCGGTGTTCGTCGAGCCGATCCAGGGCGAGGGTGGAATCAACGTGTCGCGCCTGGAATATCTGCGCGGCCTGAAGGAGATCTGCGATCGCCACCAGTGGCTCTTCATGTCCGACGAGGTGCAGTGCGGGCTGGGGCGCACCGGCAAGTGGTTCGTCTATCAGCACGCTGGCTTCCTGCCCGACGTGGTGCCGCTCGCCAAGGGTCTCGGCTCGGGCGTGCCGGTGGGCGCCTGCGTGGTGGGCGGGCGCGCGAAGGGCGTGTTCAAGCCGGGCAACCACGGCTCCACCTTCGGCGGCAACCCGCTCGCCATGACCGCAGTCGTCGCCACCCTCGATACGATGAAGGAAGAAGGCCTGCTCGCGAATGCCGCCCGGGTCGGAAAGGTGATCGATGCGGGCCTGCGCGCAGCGCTCGGCAGCACGAACGGCGTGAGCGAGATCCGCGGGATGGGGATGATGATCGGGGTGGAGTTCGAGGAGCCTTGCGGCGAGCTGGTGAGGGCGGGGCTGGACGCGGGTCTGATCATCAACGTTACGGTGGACAAGGTGGTGCGGATCATGCCGCCGCTCGTCATGAGCGAGGCCGAGGGACGCGAGGTGGTCGACCGCTTCGTCTCGATCGCCCGGGCCTTCCTCGAGAAGCGCGCCGCGGCCTGAGCAATGCGGCTGCGGCACTTCCTGCAGTTCAGCGATTTCTCGCGCGAGGAGCACGAGCATCTCTTTGCGCGCACGCGCTGGATCAAGGACCGGTTCAAGCGCTACGAGCGCTACTGGCCCCTGGAGGACCGCACGCTCGCGATGATCTTCGAGAAGCCCTCCACGCGCACGCGCATGTCGTTCGAGGCCGGGATGCACCAGCTCGGCGGCGCAGCCATCTACCTCTTCACGCGAGACTCGCAGCTCGGCCGCGGTGAATCGGTGGAGGACGCGGCGCAGGTCATCTCGCGGATGTGCGACGTCATCATGGTGAGGACGTTCGAGCAGGACATCCTCTCCAGGTTTGGAAGCAACTCCCGCGTGCCGGTGATCAACGGCCTCACCAACGAGTACCACCCCTGCCAGATCCTCGCCGACGTCTATACCTTCATCGAGCAGCGCGGACCGATCCAGGGGAAAACCCTGGCGTGGATCGGCGACTCGAACAACGTGTGCAACACCTGGCTCCACGCCGCGGCCGTGTTCGACTTCAGACTGCACATCTCGACGCCTCCGGGGTACGAGGTCGAAGCCGAACGCCTCAACAGCAATACGGAAGTATTCCCGGGCCCGATGCAGGCCGCGCGCGGCGCCGACCTGGTCACTACCGATGTCTGGACCTCGATGGGCTTCGAGTCGGGCATGCACCAGCTCGGCGGCGCCG
>JBJMWH010000258.1:0-14566 GCA_045810245.1 Burkholderiales bacterium
TGCCGAGCCCGCGCACACCGGCCGAGAGCCAGTTGCCCAGTCGCCGCGCCCATTCGGACGCGCCTTTCCTCACGCCGCCGCGCGGCTCGAGGTTCGCAGTCGGCGCAACTTCCTCCACGAGCGAGGGCACGAGTACGAGCAGCGCCGCGGCAAATCCGAGCAGCAAGGCGAGCATGAGCGGCGTGAAGAACGCGCCGAGCGTCTGCACGCGCTCCTCGAGGAAGATCTCGGCCGAGCGGTAGCCGGTGCCGAAGAGGATCGGATGGTAGGGGAGCTTCTCCAGCGCGCGGCCTGCGACGTAGCTCACCACCGACCACAGCACGAGGGACAGCACCACGAAGAGCGAGCTCGACCCGATGAGCCCGAGCCGCGCGGTGTGCAGCGACGCCTTGGCGGCGCCGTCGGCGCCGCGGCCGAGCCATCCTCCGAGCAACACGGCCGCGATCTGCACCAGGACAAATGCCGCCCACGCGAGCAATTCGCCGGCGAGGAGCGCTTCGGTCACGTGGAGCGCCGCCGTGACCATCCATTCGAACTGCGTCGTCGCGTTCGCGAAGAGCAGCACGCCGTCGACGCAAAGCGCGGCCACGGACGCTACGACCAGCAGGTGGCCAAGCACACGCACGCCTTGCGTGACACCGGAGTAGCGCTCGACGAGGTAGGCTCCGAGCAAAGTGACACCGAGCGCACCGGCCACGAAATACAGCCGCGGCACCCATGCCTCGGCCATGAGCCCGACGAACGCCGCGCCGATGCAGCCCAGCGCGGCCGCGAGCGCCACGAGCAGCTTGACCCAGCGCCGCAAGCCCGAGAAGTCGCGCAGCCAGGCGAGGCCGGCGAGCGCGACGAGCACCACCGCCGCGACGCCGAACGCGGCGGCGAGGAGTTGTCCCTGGAGCTCCGGCGCCACGAGCGCCGCCGAGCCGAACGCGAGCATCAGCAGCATCGGAAGCTGAAGCAGGGCGATCGGGCCCTTCATCAGCCACGCGGCCCAGGCATGGAGGCGCTGAAGGAGGCGCCACCCCGCTCCGCCTCGCCTCGCGAGCGAGACCTGGTCGACCACATCGGCCGCGAGCGTGCTCAGGTGAAAGAAAAGCTGATAGAGCGCCGACAGCGCGTGCAGCCCGCCTTTGCCGAGACGCGACAGATCGGCCCAGTACATCTCGTAGACGTCGAGCGCGCGGTGATCCGTCCGCCGGCGCAGCGAGACGCGCGTCGATTCGTACAGCGCCTCGTCCTCGGGCAGCACGAGACGCCCGAGCAGATAATCGTTCAGCGCCATGCCGAGATCTTCAGGGTCCGGCCCCGCACGCCTCGTCTCGCTTTCGCGTCCCAGCCGAGGTGGCGCTGCAGTCTCGACTACCGCTGCCTGATGGGCCTGATAGAACCCGCTCGGCGTTCCGGGCGCGCGCCTCGCGCGCTCCTGCTCGCGCGCCTCCTGCACCATCGGCGCCGGCGCGGCCGTCTGCGCGAGCGGCCCGCCTCCGGGCTCGAGCTTCTGCACCGGCACCAGCACGCCCTGGATCTCGCCGTGCTCGTAACGAGCCGTGCCCTGCTTCTCCAGGCACAGCAGCCTCGCCACCTCTCTCACAGTCTGCCCGGGCTTCTGATCCGCGATTCCGTGGACCACGACGATCGCGACGCGATCGGTTGTGCTCATCGTCCGATCGGTCTGAGCCTTCGAGGCGTCAGGCTGAGAAATGGCGAAGCTCTATGGTGTCGCGGTGAGCGGCGGCTTTAAGGTCACAAATTGTGACCTTAGACGATGGCTCGACCCAGCCGAGGGGCCGAGGCAGGTATGCGAAGTATCTGCCCTATGCCTTCACGGAGCAGGGAGGTGAGGGCATTCGTGCGCCTGCGCGGAATGGCCAGCCAAAGTGTGGAGCTTGCGCGCAGACTGGACGCGCTGGAATCGAGGCTTCGCGCGCCGGTTACGAATCTGTCGGACCGGATTGACGGGCTACGCCCCCCGCTCACCTCCGTGGTCGGGGGGCGTTTTTTCGCGGGCTGGGCTAGTTCGCTCCCGCGAAGCAGTAGAACTTGCCGGCGCCGCCGGTCTTCACGAGCGACTCCTGGCTGCAGCCGGCGCTGCCGTGGGAGGAGTTCCAGGACTTCATGTGGCGGGTGTCCTTGAGCCCCTGCCGGTCGTGGTGGCCGACGATCGCGGAACCCTCGGCGCTCTTGGTCCAGTTGCCGCAGGTGGTGTCGCCGCCCGCCGTGGAGTACATGCCCATGGGGTCCGATCCGGTGAGGATGTCATGCTGGTTCGGCTGGTCGCCGCGTCCCTTCACCTGCTCGCCTTTCTCGGTGAGGGCGGTGTCCTTGGTGACCTTGTTCTTGGCCGAGTGCAGCTCGTTCACGTTGTTCGCCACGACCACGCCCTTGGCGTTGCGCCACGGGCCCTTGCCGATGCGCTCGCGCGCGTTGACGCCGGCCTCGCCGCCGGGCTCGGTAGTGCTGAGATAGGCGTGCCAGTTGGTGAGCTTCGAGCCCGCGGCCTTGGCGAGCGCATTGCAGTGCTCGTCTGCGCCCTTCACGCCGCCGAGGTCGGCGCCCTTGCCTTTGCCTTCGCTCGTCACGAAGAAGGTCATCTGACTGCCGCCGCTCTTCGCACTGCTCTTTTTGTCCTGCGCGTATGAGGGCGCGGTGATGCCGGCCGAGACCAGGAACAGCGCCGCAACGATTGCCGAAAGCTTCATGAAACCTCCAAGTGGGGTTAGGGGGAGCCGAAGTGTTGCCGCAATGGGGCCAACAAACAAGGGTTCTCGGCTATTCCGCGCCTCAGTCGCCGCGCCAGCCGGCGTGGAGCGGAAAGTAGAGCCCGCGGCTCGCGCCGCCAAGCGCCGCAGCATAGGCTTCGAGCTGGGCGGCGTAGCGGGTGCGTTCCTGATCGAGGAACGCCTCGACGGCGGCGCCTTCGTGCCGGCTGGTCTTGAAGTCGACGACCCAGAGCCGGCCGTCGCGGTCGCGGAATATGCGATCCATCACATAGGTACGCCGACCCTCGGGCCCGTGGACCCGCATGCGGTATTCGCTGCGCGCGAGGCCATGCGGGCCGAGGATCCAGCGCCCGCGCTCGTCGGCGAGCGTGTTCCTCAGCGCCAGGGCGACCGACGCGGCGGAGCGCTCGAGCTCCGCCGGAGGGACGCCACGGCGCTGAAGATCGCGCGCAAACGATTTCTCGAGGGATGAAACGCGGGCGGCGTCCCAGCCGCGCAGCTCGTCCTCGGCAATGCGCTGCAGCCAGCGGTGCACCACCGTGCCGACATGGCGCGCGGTCTCGCCGGCCCACGAGAACTCGATTCTCTCTTCCCCGGATTCCTCCGGTGGTGCGGCCCAGCGCGCGCCCGGTGGGACCGGCACCCGCTCCACGTCGAGCGCGAGCCGCGTGAGCGTGGTGAACGGCGCGCGCGGCGCGTGCATGAAGTCCATGGCGAGCTGCTCCGGAACCATGCGCGCGTAGTGCGCCTCGGCGAGCGGCCACGCGCGCGCGAGGAGCGAGCGCGGCGCCGGTGCGCGCGGCAGGCCGTCGTCGTCGCACTTGGTGCAGGCGAGGAGGTGCAGGCGGTTCTCGGCCCGCGTCGCCGCCACGTAGAGCAGGCGCGCGGCCTCGAGGTCCTCGGCTTCGACCTCGAGGTTGCGCAGATAGCGGTAGGCGAGATCCTCTTCCGCGCCGCTCTCCCTCATGGGGGCGAGAAGGACGCCGCTGGAGCGCTCCCTGAACAGGAAGAGCGGCGTGTCGCTCCTGCCCGGACCCTTGTCGAGGCCGGGCACGATGACGGTGCCGAATTCGAGGCCCTTCGCCTTGTGAATCGTCATGATCTGCAGGTCGTCGTCGGTCGCCTCCAGGTCGGGCAGCGCGTAGAGCTGGCGCAGGCTCTCGTCCAGCGCGGCCAGGTCCTCGAGCTCTCCGGCGAGCTCGAGGCTCTCGAGCTCGTCGAGGTAGATCTCGGCGTCCTCGAGGTCGGTCGTGCTCGCCACGCAGGCGGGGCCGCCGAGCGCGAGCCAGACGCCCTCGACACGCTCGCGCAGGCTGCCGCGCCCCCGGCTCGCGATGGCCGGTCGGAGAATCGCCCTGAATTTATCGAGGCGTTCGTTTTCTTGAATCAATTCCCAAATCGTGGCGTGGCGATCTCGGGCCGCGATCTCATGAAGATCATGGAGGGATAAACCAACCCAAGGCGCTCGGAGCACGGCAAGCCATGCGATGCGGTCGCCGAGGTGCGACAGGGCCCGCGTGAGCGCATAGAGGTCCTGCACCACCTGCTTCTCGCCCAGGTGCTCGATCTCGATGGCGCGGAAGCGGATGCCGGCGGCCTTCAGCGCGGGCACGATGTCGGCGAGCGCGTCGCGCTTTCGCACCAGGATCGCGGCGCGGTCCTTCGTCTCTCGCACCAGCTCCACCACGCGCTGCGCCTCGGCTTCGCGCTCGGGCAGGGCGTGCCACGTCGCGGCTTCGCCGCCGAGGGTTTTCTTGTCGGGATGCGGAGCGGCCGGCGAATAGGGCACCGCCCCCGAGGCCGCGTCGGCTTCCTGCGGCAGGATGCGCGAAAAGGAAGCATTGAAGAATGCGATCAGGTTCTTCTGCGAGCGGAAGTTCGTGGAAAGCGTGATCGCCTCGAGCTTTACGCTGCCGAGCCCCTTCTCGCGCGCCAGGAGGAAAAGCGCGACCTGCGCTTCGCGGAAACGGTAGATCGACTGCATCGGATCGCCGACGAGAAACAAGGTCCTGCCATCCCCGGCCGTCCAGCCGCTCGTCAGCAGCGTCAGCAGCTCCCACTGCGACATCGAGGTGTCCTGGAACTCGTCGACCAGGATGTGCTTCACGCGGTAATCGAGCGCGAGCAGCAGGTCGGTCGGGGCCTCGGGGCGGCCGAGCGCGCGCACGGCGCCTTGCGCGACTTCCGTAAAGTCGGCTTCGCCGCGCTCGCCGAACACCACCTTGAGGTGCGCGGCGGCGTGGGGCAGGAGCCTGAGGATCGCCTCGAGCACCTCCCACTGATAGTCGGTGTAGCGCTCGGGCGGCATCTCCTGCAGCGCAATCAGCGTCTCGCGCAGGCCCCGGGTCGCGACCAGCGCGGCAGGCGCCGCCGGCCTCCTTCGCCACTCCTTTTCCTTGGTGAGCCACTCGTTCGCCATTTCCACCGACGCGTTCGGATGGAGCTTGCGCGCGGCGGCGAGGATCCGCGCGCGCTCGAGCGCGAAGCTCGCCTCCAGCTGGTCACGGGAGCGGCTCGCGCCGGTGGTGCGCAGCCACTGGTCGCGCTTCGCGAGCATCGAAGAGAGCAGCCACACGGCCGTGCCGAGATTGTTGTCGAGGTGCGCGAGGAGCCGCTCGGCGTCGGGCGAGAGATCCTTCAAGGTGCGAAGCGCCGCTTCGCGGTAGTACGGGCGTGCGTCCTGGACCAGCTCGGGCTGGGCGCCGAAGCGCGCGAGCACCGGCATCTGCCGGGTGAGCGAGGCGCAGAGCGCATCGATCGTCTGGATGCGCAGGCGCTGGCCGAGCTCTTTCGCCTCGGGCGTTGCCTCCAGCACGCGCTTGCGCATCTCCGCGGCGGCCTTGCGCGTGAAAGTGATGGCGAGAATCTCCTCGGGGCGCTCGACCGTGGCGAGGAGCTTGAGGAAACGCCGCACGAGAAGCTCGGTCTTACCCGAACCCGCCGGCGCCTGCACGATGAACGAGCGCCTGGGGTCGAGGGCGGCTTCGCGGGCGGCGGCGTCGGGGAGGTCGCTCTTGGCCATCGTCAACGCCTTGGCATGTCGCCCGTTTCTTGCAGCGGGGGGAACGACTCTGTCATGAAGGTGTCGGAGGTGCTTGAGGTGTTGCGACGCGACGGTTGGGTCCAGATCGCAACGCGAGGCAGCCATCGCCAGTTCAAGCATCCAAGTAAGCTAGGACGCGTAACCGTCGCCGGGAAGCCGAGCAACGATTTACCACCCGGGACCTTAAACAGTATCCTTAAGCAGGCAGGACTTAAGCGATAGGAGACCGAGTGCGCTACGCGGTGGTCATCGAAAAGGGCGACGGAAACTATGCTGCTTATGTGCCGGACCTCCCCGGATGCGTGGCCACGGGGGCGACGATCCAGGAAACGGAGCGCGAGATCCAGCAGGCCATCCGGTTTCACCTCGAGGGTCTGCGCGCGGACGGATTGCAGATCCCGGAGGCTAGCAGCCGAGTGGAGTACGTCGACGTACCCGCCTAGCGCGCGTCGCCTCTGAGGTAATTGCATTTGGCCATCCAGCTCTACGACCTCGCCGCAGCCGAAGACGACCGGCGCTTCTCGCCCTACTGCTGGCGCACGAAGATGGCGCTCAAGCACAAGGGGCTCGAGTTCGAACCCTTGCCTTGGCGCTTCACCGAGAAGGACCGCATCGAGTTCACCGGCTCCGCCACCGTGCCGGTGATCGTCGACGGCAACCGCGCGGTATACGACTCGTTCGAGATCGCGGTGTATCTGGACGAGGCCTATCCCAACCGGCCGGGCCTGTTCGAGGGCACGGAGTCGCGCGCGTTGTCGCTCTTCCTGCACCACTGGGCGGTGCGCTCGCTCCACGCGCCGCTCCTGCGCGCCATCCTGCTCGACCTCTACCGCCACCTCCACGAGAAGGACAAGGCCTACTTCCGCGAATCGCGCGAAAAGCGGCTCGGTGGACGGCTCGAGGAAATCGGCGCCGAGCCCAAGAAGTGGCTCGCCGAGTTCCGCGGCGCGCTCGAGCCGCTGCGGCCGGCGCTGGTGCAGAACCCGTTCGTCGCCGGCAAAGGGCCCGGCTTCGCCGACTACATCGTGTTCGGCACCTTCCAGTGGGCGCGCGCGGTTTCGCCGCTGCGCCTGCTCGAGCCCGACGACCCGCTGTTCAACTGGCGCGAGCGCATGCTCGACCTCTTCGGCAGTTATGCTCGAGAGGCCAAGGGGTATCCCGTCTGGGTATGAGTGGAAAATGGTGACTGTCACCATTATTCGGGGGCCTCCTCCTCTTCCACCTCCTCGAGCACGTTGAACTTCTCGTAGACGCGGCATAGCGTCTGCAGATCGCAGCGCAGGCAGGTCTTGAGGTCGCGCTTGGGGTCGACCGCGGCGTCGCCCGCGGCGAAGCCGGCGCCGAGCGCCTCGGTTTCCTTTTTCCACTCGGCGAGGAGCGCGGGCCAATTCTTGGCCGCTCTGACGTTGGGGACCAAGTCCCGCGTTCTGCCAAAACCCGTGAAGCGCATCGCGCCGCGGCGGAGCTTCGCGAATGCGACCGCGGCGAGCGCCTCCGGCGCCGCCACCGCGTAGAGCGGAAGCTGCGGGTCGTCGGGCCGCGGCGCCTCCCAGTCCTTGGGCGTGACGCGGTAGCCGCTCTTGTAGTCGATGAGCAGGTGGCCGCCTTCGCCTTCGAGCAGGCGGTCCATGCGGTCAATTCTCGAGGAAAGCTCGAGGCCGGCGACCGCTACGCTTCTCTGGTGTTCCACGAACAGAACTTCGAATGGCTTGCGCGCCTTCTCCACCGCGAGCCACTCTTCGGCGAGCCGCGCGAGACGCACGCGCTCGAGCTCCGCGAAGCGGCTTTCGATGCCGGCTTCCTTCACCGCCGCGGCGGCGGCGCGTTCGATCACGGGAGCGAGCGCCTGGCTGTGCAGCGCCGAGCTGGTCTTCAGCTCGGCCCAGATTTCGCGCATCAAGGCATGCAGCAATTTTCCCCGGTCCGAGGCGTCGGGGCCGGCGAGCGGCGATTCCAGCGGCTCCGCGGCGAGGCGCCAGCGCGCGAATGCGCGGAACGGGCACGCCGCCTGGTCGGCGAGCACCCGCGTGCCGCCGCGCACCGGCCCCGGAGGGACCGCAGGTCCGCTTCGATCTTCCACTTTCACCAGGTTTTTTTCGGCAAACAGGAGCTCGCGCAGGCGAGGGAACTCGGGCAGCTGGAGCGTGCCTTCCGGAACGTGCGCGATGAGCGGGCTCGGCGCGAGGTCGCGGTCCTCCTCCTTGGCGGGCCAGGAGACCACGACTTCAGCCGCCGCCGCGAGCCATTCTTCGGTGAGACGCCGATCGAGCGCGGCGGAGGTTTCCGGCGAAGCCTGCGGCACGCCGGCCTTCTTCTGCAGCGCGACCGGGATGAATGGATTCGGACGCGCGTCGAGCGGCCAGGCTGCATCGGTCAGCCCGCTCACCCACAGGCAGTCGAAGCGCAGCCCCGCCGACTCCAGCACGCCGAGGACCTGGATCGGCGCCGCCGGGGCGGCGGCGGCGGGTTGGAACAGCGTCTCGCCGCAAAGGTGCGCAAGCGAGGCGAACGCCTGCTCGATCGGGACCGGCTTCGACACGCGCTCCAGCTTCGCAAGCTCGCCGAGCGTCTCATGCCACTTGGCGAGCGCCTGGACTTCGTCGGAATCGCTTGCGCGCTCGCCGGGGAACCCCGCGGCCTCGAGGAGCGCCGAAAAGTGGCGCGCCCAGCCCGAAAAGGTGTTTTTCGATTCGGTTCTGAGCTGAAAAACCCTTTCCAGGCATTGCCGCAGGAGAGCGCAGCGGCCGCTCGAAGCCACGAGCTTGGGAAGCGAGACGCTCGCGCCCAGGGTCTCGCGCAGGTCGCGATCGAGCCGCGCGCGGCGCGTCATCTCGGTCTCGGCGCCGCCGAGGAACGGCGAGCGCACCAGCCGGCTTGCGTCGGCGAATTCGATTTCCTGGAACGAAAACCGGATGAGGCTCAGCGCGCAGTGAACCGCAGGCGCGCGCGCAAGCGGCTCGCCGAGCGAAACGTTGAACGGCATCGCGCTTTTCGGCGCGCCGGGCAGGTTGTAGCCGGGCTGCATGACGCGTGAGAACACCCGCACCGCCTCCTTGCGCCGCTTGGCGAGCTCGGGCACGACGACGCCGATGCGGCTGCGGCCCGCCTCCAAACGCGCGCGCGCCCACGCCGCGGCGCATTCGAGCTCCTGGCGAGCCGAGCGGAAAGCGAGCTTCATGGTCCGCCCGGCGCTGCCTTCGGGTGCGCAGAGCGCGAGCGAAAAGCGGGAAAGGAAATCCTTCGTCTGCGGCGGGACGATGTCGAAGGCGTACGCAACAAGGAGATTCGGCTTTTTCAGTTCCTCAAATTCTTTAAGCAGAAAATCGGGAAGGCGCGCGCTGTCGATGTCGCCGCGGGTGCGCGCCTCGTACCTGCGTGCCCATTCCCGGAATGCCTGCGCGTCGTCGCCGCCCGGGCCGCCCGGGATGCGCCAGGCGTGCGCGAGCCGCCACGCTTCGCGGCTCTGGGCGGCGGTCTGCGGGATGGAGAGCAGCTCCGAGCCCGCGAGGATCTCCTCCCAGATCGCCTGCTCCTGCGCAGCGGTAAGAAGGAGCGGCAGGTCGCGCTCGGAATAAAACGCGTCCTCCCACAGCCGCGACACGAACGCGTCGAGCGGCAGGATGTCGGGCGCTTCCCAGGCGTTGAGGCCGCGCGCCGCCTGATGGGCGTCGAAATCGGCCACCAGGCTCTGCGATAGGCGGCGGTTCGGCGTCACCACCGTGATGCGCGCGGCTTGCCCTTCGGCGAGGCGCGAAAAAAGTTCCGGCTGCGAAATCGCCTGCGCCATGCTTCTCTACCGCTCGAGGATCGCGGTTACGCCCATTCCCCCCGCAGCGCAGATCGAGATCAGGCCACGGCCCGAGCCGCGCTCGGCGAGCTGTTTTGCCAGCGTCGCCACGATGCGCGCGCCGGTGGCGGCGAAGGGATGCCCGATGGCGATGCTCGAGCCCTTCGGATTGAGCTTTGCCCGATCGATCTTCCCTAAAGCAGAATTTCTCTGAAGGCGGGAACGACAGTATTCCTCCGATTCCCACGCCTTCAGCGTGCAGAGCACCTGTGCGGCGAAGGCTTCGTGGATCTCGTAAACGTCGAAGTCCTGCAGCGTGAGCCCAGCGCGATCGAGCATGCGCGGCACGGCGTAGGCCGGCGCCATGAGCATGCCTTCCTTCGGCCCCGCCATCCCGACGAAGTCCACGGCCGCGGCTTCGGAATAGGTCAGGAAACAAAGCATCGGCAAACCGCGGGCGCGCGCAAACTCTTCCGAGGCGAGCAGCACGCACGCGGCACCGTCGGTGAGCGGCGAACTGTTGCCGGCTGTGAGCGTGCCGGCGGACGAGCGGTCGAAGGCGGTCCTCAGCGAGGCGAGCTTCTCGAGCGAAGTATCGGGCCGTACGTTGTTGTCGTGGCGCAGGTCGTTGAACGGCACGACGAGATCCTCGAAGAAGCCGGCCTTCCACGCCGCCGCCGCATTACGGTGGCTCGCAGCCGCGAGCTCGTCCTGCTCGGCGCGGCCGACCTTCCACTCCTTCGCAGTCTCCTCGGCATGCTGGCCCATCGAAAGGCCGGTGCGCGGCTCGGCGATTCCGGGCGCCGAGGGCTTGAAGTGTCCCGGGCGAACGTCGAGCCATGGCTGGGTTTTCTCGAGAAACGAGCGGCCGCGCGCGCTCGATAGGACAATCCTTTGCAGCTCGGGCCTGTACGTGAGCGGAATGTCGCTCGCCGAATCTACGCCGCCGGCGATGCCGCACTCGATCTCGCCCGCCGCGATGCGGTGCGCCACCTGCACCGCCGCGGTCAGGCTCGTGCCGCAGGCCCGCTGCACGTCGTAGGCCGGCGTCTCGGGATGCAGTCCGCTGCCGAGCGTCGACTCGCGCGCGAGATTCCAGTCGCGCGAGTGCTTGATCACCGCCCCGGCGGCGACCTCGCCGACCCTTTGGCTGGTCAACGAGTACCTTTCCACCAAGGAGCGGAAAACCGCTGTCAGCATCTGCTGATTGCTCGCTTCGTTGTAGGCGGTGTTGGCGCGGGCGAACGGAATGCGCACGCCGCCGACGACGGCGACCCGACGCGGGGAGGAAGTCATGGGGTTAAACTAGACGCGAGGAGGTGCATGGGAAGATGAGCATGATAGCCAAGCTCGCCGCGGCGGCGCTCGCCCTTCTCGTCGCGCCGGCCTGCGGGCAGGACTATCCGGTGCGCGAGATCCGCTCGATTTGCAATTTCGCGGCCGGTTCCGGCGCCGACATCATCGTGCGCTACTACAGCGACCGGCTGTCGAAGCTCGCGGGGAAGCCGGTCCTGGTGGAGAACAAGCCCGGCGTGCAGGGCACGCTCGCGAGCGACTTCGTCGCCAAGTCGAAGCCCGACGGCTATACCCTCATGATCACCCCGGCGAGCTCGACCCTCGCCACGGCGCCCTACATCTTCAAGAAGCTGCCGTTCGACCCGCTCAGGGATTTCGCCCCGGTGACGAGCGTGGCTTCGCTCAGCTTCGTGCTCGCCGTCGACGCCGCCGGCCCGATCAAGTCGATCGAGGAGCTGGTGAAGTCGCTGAAGTCGAAACCCAACCACGGCTTCTACGGCACCGGCTCCAATACCGGGCAGGTGGCGGCGGAGCTTTTCAAGGAAAAGATGGGCCTCGCCACGGTCTACGTGCCCTACAAGGTGACCGTAGACGCGCTCACCGGCCTGGTCGGGGGCGGGGTCGACTTCATCTCCTACGACACCACTTGGGCGGTGACGCAGCACCCGCAGCGCATCCGCATTCTCGCCGTGACCGCGGCGAAGCGCCAGAGCGCGCTGCCGGACATTCCGACGCTTTCCGAGCTCGGCCTGGGCGAGTTCGACATCGCGCCGTGGTTCGGCGTCGTGGTTCCCGCCGGCACACCGCGCCCGGTCATCGAGCGCCTCGCGGGCTGGTTCAACCAGATCACCACCAGCGACGACGCGAAGCAGTTCCTCGCCCGGGCCGCGCTCGACGCCTTCCCCGGCTCGCCCGAGCAGATGGCGGCTCATCTCCAGGCCGAAGCCAGGCGCTGGGAGCGCTGGGTGAAGCTCGCGAAGATCGAGCCGCAATAAATGTACGACCTCCTGATCAAGAACGGGCTCGTCGTCGACGGCACGGGAGCCGCCGCGCGACGCGCCGATGTCGGCATTTCAGGCGGGAAGATTCTCTCACTCGAAAATCGGATTTCGGGACAAGCCAACAGAACCATCGATGCAGCCGATCTCGTGGTCGCGCCCGGCTTCATCGACCCGCACACCCACTACGACGCGCAGATCTGCTGGGATGGGGCGCTCACGCCTTCGTCCTGGCACGGCGTCACCTCGGTGGTGATGGGGAACTGCGGCGTCGGCATCGCGCCCTGCCGTCCCGAGGCGCGCGAGATCGCGATGCGCGATCTGGTCAACGTCGAGGCGATCCCGTTCGAGGTGCTGGCCGCGGGCATCACCTGGGACTGGGAGAGCTTTCCGCAGTACATGCAAGCCGCGGCGCGCCGAAACCCGGCGCTCAACCTAGCCTTCCTCGCGCCGCTTACCCCGTTCCGCCATTACGTCATGGGCGAGGCCTCGCTGGAGCGAGCTGCCACGCCGGAGGAGACAGCAAAGATTGGTTTTCTTCTGGGTGAAGCAATCGACCATGGCGCCTTCGGCTTCTCCAGCACGTTGCTGAACCAGCACCTGGGCTACCAGGGCCGGCCGCTGGCGTGCCGCAATGCCAGCCGCGAGGAGATCAAGGCCTATTGCAACGCGCTCAAGGAGCGCGGCAAGGGGGCGATCGAAATCGCCATGACGAAGCAGATCGGCGTGATGGACGAGCCGGAGCTCGAGCTGCTCGACTTCATGCTCGCGGAGAGCGGCCGGCCGATCACGTTCATCGCCATGTTCGACCGCGACGACATTTCCGAGGCGCTGCGCGACTCGCTGAGGCGAAGCGCGCCGCTCATCGCGCGCGGCGCGCGGCCGCAGACCTCGCCGCTGCCGCTCACGCGCGAGATCAACATGCGCAACCCGTTTTCCTTCGCGGCGTTTCCTTCGTGGAAGCGCGTGTTCGAGGACAAGTCGATGCAAGCGCAGGCCGCGGTGTACCGGGACGTCAATTTCAGGAATCAATTCCGGGAAGACTTGAAGCGGCCGGCGTCGTTCGGCAACTGGGAGCGCATCACCGTGCACGAAGTGCATTCTCCGGGGCTGAAGCACCTGGAAGGCCGCACCGTCGCCGAGATCGCCGCCGAGCGCGGCGTGGACGGCGTCGACGCGCTGCTCGACATCACCCTCGCCGACGACCTGCGCAACGAATTCACCATGCAGTCGTTCAATACGCGCGTCGAGCGCATGACCGAGATCCTGCGCAACAAGGACATGCTGCTCGGCCTGGGCGACGGCGGCGCGCACCTCGACATGCTGTGCGACTCGGGCTATCCGACCTACGTGCTCGGCACCTGGGTGCGGGAGCGAAAGGCACTGAGCCTGGAAGAGGCGGTGCGGCGCATGACCTCCGATCCGGCGGACTTCTTCGGCATCCGCGACCGCGGCCGGCTCGCGCCGGGACTGGCGGCGGACCTCGCCGTGTTCGACCCGGCGAGCGTGGCCTCGGCCGGCCGTCCCGAGCGGCGCTACGACCTGCCCGGCGGCGCGAAGCGCATGGTGATGCGCTCGAAGGGCATCGAGTACACCGTGGTCAACGGCGCGGTCACCTGGGAACGCGGCGCGCTCACGGGCGCTTCAGCGGGTCAGGTGCTGCGCTCCTGACCTCGCTTCTGACTTTGCTCCTCACTTAACGGTCGGCCCAGGGCATCTCCTTCCACATGGCGCGGTACATGACGTCGGCCTCGCGCACCAGCGCCTCGTATTCGGCCGGCGCGAGGTAGCGCAGCGGCGCGAAGAACTGCGCCGCCTTCGCCTGGAACTCGGGATCTGCCACGGAGACGGCCACCGCCTTCACCAGGCGCTCGCGCACGTCCTGGGGAAGACCTTTCGGGCCGACCATGCCGCGCAGCGACGACATCTCGATGTCGTAGCCCTGCTCGCGGGCAGTGGCGAGCTCGGGCGCGAGGTTGGTGCGCGCCGGGCTCATCTGCACGAGGTTGCGAAGCGGCGAGCCGCCCTTCTGGTACTGCAGCGCTTCGCCGATGTTGATGGCGGCGACCATGATCTGCTTGCCCAGGATCGCGGCGCGGACCTCGGCGGAGCCCTTGAACGGGATATGGCGCAGCTTGACGCCCGCGGCGCGCTCGAACTTGAGCATCGCCAGGTGGTCGTCCGAGCCGATTCCGGTGGTGCCGACCGTGACCGCGCCGGGATTGGCCTTGGCGTAGGCGGCGAGCTCGGCCAGATTCTTCACCTCGGTGTCGCTGTGGACCGAGAAATTGCACGGATCGTCGATGATGTTTCCGATGTAGTCGAAGCGCTGCCACGCGAACTGCGCCGGGCGCTCGATGGGGATCGTGAGCAGCGGCGGCGTGTTGACGAAGCCGATGGTGTAGCCATCGGCCGGCGCCGCGGCGAGCGCCGCGAACCCCACCTCGCCGCCCGCGCCGGCGCGGTTGACGATCACGATCTTCGCGCCGCCGCCGAGGTTTTTCTCGACATAGGGCGCGAGCGCTCGCGCGATGAGATCGGTTCCGCCGCCGGGCGGGTACGCGACGATCAGGGTGATCGGACGCTCGGGATATGCTGCATGCCCGGCCTGTGCGGCAAGCGCGACTGCGAGTGCGACGAAAAGCTTCATCAATCCTCCTTCAGGTTCGCATGGAGTATGATCCTGTCGCACTCGCGCGGTGAGCAGAGAGGAGATCCACCA
>JBJMWH010000259.1:0-4920 GCA_045810245.1 Burkholderiales bacterium
AACGTGGACCTGGTGGAGATCGCGCCGCTCGCGGTGCCCCCGGTCTGCAAGCTGATGGACTACGGCAAGTTCCGCTACCGCGAGCAGAAAAAGGCACACGAAGCGAAGCTCAAGCAGAAGCAGATCCAGGTCAAGGAGATCAAGTTCCGCCCCGGAACCGACGAGGGCGACTACAAGATCAAGCTCGGGAAGCTGGTCCAGTTCCTCGAGGAAGGCGACAAGGCCAAAGTGACGCTGCGCTTCCGCGGCCGGGAGATGGCGCACAAGGAGTTCGGCGAGCGGCTCTTGCAGCGGGTGCAGAAGGATCTCGACGCCGTGGGCATGGTGGAGCAGTTTCCCCGGCTGGAAGGGCGGCAGATGGTGATGGTGCTCTCGCCCAAGAAGAAGGGCCTGCCGCCGGTGAAGGAGAAGGTCGCGACGCCGAAAGCGGATAAACCGAAACCGGCGCCGAAGGTTGCAGCAAAGCCCGCCCGCGCATAGCGAAGGCGGTACAAGTGATCGTCGAGGCTTTTGAAGCGTGCCCGCATAGGCGGGGACCGCCCGGCGTCATACGAAAAGAGAGGGAAGTCAGTCATGCCCAAGATGAAGTCCAAGCGCGGCGCCGCCAAGCGCTTCAAGGTGCGCGGCAGCGGCTCGATCAAGCGCGCCGGCGCCTACAAGCGGCACATCCTTACCAAGAAGAGCACCAAGCGCAAGCGCCAGATGCGGCGCCGGAGCGCGGTCGACCACACCAACACGGCGGCGATCCGTTCCATGCTGCCGTACTCTTCCTGAGGAGCGCGCCATGCCGAGAGTCAAGCGTGGGGTAGTCGCGCGAGCGCGCCACAAGAAGGTCCTCAAGCAGGCGAAGGGCTTCCGCGGTCGCAGGAAAAACGTCTACCGGATCGCCAAGCAGGCGGTGATGAAGGCGGGGCAGTACGCCTACCGCGATCGCCGCCAGAAGAAGCGCGTGTTCCGCGCCCTGTGGATCGCCCGCATCAACGCGGCAGTGCGCGAGCTCGGGATGTCCTACAGCGTGTTCATGGCCGGGCTCAAGCGGGCGAACATCGACATCGACCGCAAGGTGCTCGCCGACCTGGCGGTCGCCGACAAGGCGGCCTTCGCCAAGATCGCAGGCCAGGTCAAGGCGAGCCTCGCCCACTAGCTGCACGACGGGCTTGGAGGACCTTCAGGGCATCGTGTCGCGCGCGCTCGCCGCGTTCAGCGCGGCGGGCGATGCAGCGTCCCTCGAGAACGCGAAGGCGCGCTTTCTCGGGAAGTCGGGCGAGCTGACTTCCCTCCAGTCGACCCTGAAGTCGCTTTCCCCGGAACAAAAACGCACCGCCGGTATTGCCTTCAACGGCGCGAAGCAGAAGATCGAAGCGGCGCTCGAAGCAAGGCGCGCCGAGCTTGCCGACGAGAAGCTCGCGGCGCGCCTGTCGGAGCAGGCGCTCGACGTCACGCTGCCGGCGCGCGGCGCCGGGCGCGGCGGCGTGCACCCGGTGATCCGTACCTGGCAGCGCGTCGAGGCGATCTGGCGCTCGATCGGCTTCGAGGTCGCCGACGGCCCGGAAATCGAGACCGACTGGTACAACTTCACCGCGCTCAACAACCCGGAGAACCACCCGGCGCGCTCGATGCAGGACACGTTCTACGTGGACCTGAAGGACAAGGACGGGCTGCCGCTGCTGCTGCGCACGCACACGAGCCCGATGCAGGTGCGCTACGCGCGCATGCACAGACCTCCGATCAAGGTGATCGCGCCGGGCCGCACCTATCGGGTGGATTCCGACGCCACTCACTCGCCGATGTTCCACCAGGTCGAAGGCCTGTGGATCGACGAGGACATCAGCTTCGCCGACCTGAAGGGCGTGTATACCGATTTCCTGCGGCGATTCTTCGAGGACGACAAGCTCGAAGTGCGCTTCCGGCCGTCGTTCTTCCCCTTCACGGAGCCCTCGGCGGAAATCGACCTCATGTTCACAAGCGGGACATTGAAGGGCAGATGGCTCGAGATTTCGGGCTCGGGCCAGGTGCATCCGGCAGTGGTTCGCAACTTCGGCCTCGATCCGGAGCGCTACATGGGCTTCGCGTTCGGCTCCGGCCTCGAGCGCCTGACGATGCTGCGCTACGGGATCGACGACTTGAGATTGTTCTTCGACGGCGACTTGCGCTTCCTCGAGCAATTCTCCTGAGCAGAATGCGAACCTAATATGTTGGTTCCAGAGAGCTGGTTGCGCAGCTTCTGCAATCCGCCGATCCCGGGGCAGGAGCTTGCCGATCGCCTCACCATGGCGGGCATCGAGGTCGAGGCCTATGAGCCATACGGCCCCCAGTTCAGCGGCGTCGTGGTCGGCGAAGTCCTTTCGGTGGTCAAGCACCCGAATGCCGAGAAGCTCACCGTGTGTGCCGTCTCCATCGGGAGTGAAACCGTGCAAGTGGTGTGCGGCGCTCCCAACGTCCGCGCCGGGATGAAAGCGCCCCTCGCGAGAGTGGGCGCCAGGCTTCCCGGAACGCAGATCAAGGCGACCGCCCTGCGCGGCGTGGAAAGCCACGGCATGCTGGCCTCGGCTCGCGAGCTTGGCTTGTCGGACGACCATTCCGGGCTGCTCGAGCTGCCGAAGGAGGCGAAAGCCGGCAGCGATGCGCGCGCGGTGCTCGGGCTCGAAGAGCGCATTCTCACGCTCAAGCTCACGCCCAACCGTGCCGACTGCCTTTCGATTCTGGGCGTGGCGCGCGAAGTATCTGCACTGACCGGCACTCGGCTGGAAGTTCCAAAAATTCCTTCCATCCCCGCAAAAAGCGCTGCGAAGCATCCGGTCCGCATTTCGGACCCGCAAGGCTGCGGCCGGTTCGCAGGACGCGTGATCCGAAACGTCGATGCCAAGGCGCCGACGCCGCAGTGGATGAAGGAGCGCCTGGAGCGCGCCGGCCAGCGCAGCATCTCGGCGCTGGTGGACATTACCAACTACGTGATGCTCGAGCTCGGCCGGCCGCTGCACGTCTACGACCTCGACAAGCTGAAAGGCCCGATCGACGTGCGCTGGGGGCGCAAGGGTGAGAAGGTGCTCCTCCTGAACCAGCAGACCGTCGAAGTGGACGAATCGGTGCTCTGCATTACCGACCAGTCCGGCGTGATCGGCCTGGGCGGCATCATGGGCGGGGAGAGCACCAAGGCCGACGAGGCGACGCGTAACATCTTCCTGGAGTCGGCGTTCTTCTACCCCGCGGCGATTGCCGGGCGCGCCCGGCGTTACAACTTCGCGAGCGACGCCTCGCACCGCTTCGAGCGCGGGGTCGACTTCCAGAACAATGTCGACGGAATCGAGCGAGCGACGCGCCTCATCCTCGAGCTCTGCGGCGGCGAGCCGGGCCCGACCGAGGACCTCGCGACGCGGCTTCCGGAGCGAAAGCCGGTTCCGATGCGCATCGCGCGCGCTCAAAAGGTGATCGGTGTGCCGATCCCCTCCGAAGAGATGGCGCAAGCTTTTTCCCGCCTGGGGCTCGGCTTCAAGAAGGACAAGGAAAGCTTCACGGTCACCCCGCCGAGCTTCCGCTTCGACCTCGAGATCGAGGAGGACCTGATCGAGGAGGTGGCCCGGATCCACGGCTTCGAGCGCATCGGCGCGCACCCGCCACGCGCCGCGGCCACGACGCTGGCCGCGCCCGAGCGGCGGCGCTCGGCGCACGTGCTGCGCGAACGGCTGGCGGCCGCGGGTTATCGCGAGGTGATCAACTTCAATTTCGTCGAGCCGGCCTGGGAGGCCGATTTCGCCGGCTCGGCCGACCCGATTCGCCTGCTCAACCCGATCGCAAGCCAGCTTTCCGTGATGCGCTCGAGCCTGATCGGCGGACTGGTCGACGTGGTGAGAAAGAACCACCAGCGCAAGGTGCCGCGCATCCGCGTGTTCGAGGTGGGCCGCGTGTTCTTCCGCGACCCGGGCGTGGACGACGGCCCGCTCTCGGTCCGCGGCGTGAACCAGCCCATGCGCATCGCCGCGGCGGCTTACGGGCCGGCTCTTGCCCAGCAATGGGAAGGCGCCGAGCGCATGGTCGACTTCTTCGACGTGAAGGCGGACCTGGAGGCGCTCGCCGCGCCGCTCGAGCCGCGTTTCGAGCCAGCGGTGCATCCTGCGCTGCACCCCGGACGCTCGGCCAGAATGCTCATAGAAGGGCGGCCCGCAGGCTGGATCGGGGAGCTTCATCCGAAGTGGCTCTCCAAATACGAGTTGCCGCACGCGCCGATCCTCTTCGAAGCCGAGGTGGACGCATTGACGCACGTCCCGCTGCCGCGACCGCTGATTCCTTCGCGGCTCCCCATTGTGGTGCGCGACATCGCCATGGAGTTCGACGCCGAGACTTCCGTCCAGGCCGTTCTGGACGCAATTCACGCCGAGAAGCCGCCGATCGTGCGCTCGGTGCGGCTCTTCAGCCTGTACCGTGGCGCGGGCCTGCCTTCGGGGACAAAATCCCTTGCTTTCCGGGTAGTTATGCAAGATACTGCACGGACCCTCACCGATGCGGAGGCCGACGCTGCCCGCGATACGCTGGTAGCGCTCCTGGGCCGGAGATTCTCCGCGAGATTAAGAACTTAGGGACCAGGGGAGCTGCTTCATGACGTTGACGAAGGCCGAACTGGCCGATCTGCTGTTCGAGAAGGTCGGGCTGAACAAGCGCGAGGCCAAGGACATGGTCGAAGCCTTCTTCGAGGAGATCCGCGGCGCGCTCGAGCGCGGCGAAAGCGTCAAGCTTTCCGGCTTCGGTAACTTCCAGCTGCGCGACAAGCCGCAGCGTCCAGGCCGCAATCCCAAGACCGGCGAGGAGATTCCCATCAGCGCCCGCCGCGTCGTCACCTTCCATGCGAGCCAGAAGCTGAAGGCCATGGTGGAGAAAGCACGCCATGGAGCAAAGCCGCAGGAAAGCTGAACTCCCGCCGATCCC
>JBJMWH010000260.1:0-15971 GCA_045810245.1 Burkholderiales bacterium
GAGCTCGCTGCGCGCGGCCTTGAACTCAGCCTCCGCAGTGGCGGTATCGCCGGCGAAGTAGTGCCGCTGGAACGATTGCAGAGCCGAGGCGGCATTCGCCTGCCACTCGAGCGGTTGCGTGCCACCGCAGCCCGCCGCAAGCAGGATCAAGGCAAGCGAATCTCGGAGTCGCGCTGGGAGGGCCATTTGCGGTTGATCTCGTCGATGAGTGCGGTGACTTTGCGCAGGCTCGCGTCGACTTCGGCGCGCAGCGCGCCGAGGTCCTGCGTCGCCGCCTTGGCGTTGCCGGTCACGGACTGGGCGTCGGCGAGGATCTTGTCGACCCGCTTGAGGCTCTCGCGCAGCTCGCCGAGGATGGCGTTGGCCTGGTCGACCGCGCGCTGCGTTCCTTCCACCACGCCGCCAGGACCCAGGACGCGCTGATCGGTCTTGGCGACGACGCCGCTCATGGCGGCGAGCAGCGCATTCGCGCGCTCGATCGCCGCGACCACCTTCTTCGCATCCTCGTCGTTGCCCAGCACGGCGCCGAGCGCGCCGTGGCGACCGCCCACGCGCTCGGTCGCAGCGCGCAGGTTGGCGAGGCTTGCCTGGAGGCTGCCGCCCGGTCCGGTCAGCTGCTCGATATTCTCCAGCGTGCTCCTCAGCGTGGCCACCATGCGCGGAATCTCTTCCTGGGTGTCGCCGCGCAGCACGGTCCGCTCGGCGCCGTCGGGCAGCGGCGGATCCTGCAGGTTGCCGGTGAATGCGCGGATGCGCGCGCCGCCGACGATGCCACGCTCGAGAGTGAAGATGGTCGTGGTGCGCAGCCATTTGGCGTCCCTGCGCGGCACCTCGATTTCGATGCGTGCGCGCCCGTCCTCGGCGAGCGAGATGCGGTCCACTCGGCCGATCGGGAAACCGGAGAAGCCAAGATCCATTCCGAGGCTCACACCCTCGGCGTTGTCGGACACTAGAGTGAGACGCTGCGTGGCCTCGAACACACCGCGCGCATAGAGCGCGTAAAGGATGAATCCCGCGGCCACCATGAACGTGAGGCCGAGCAACAGCCCGACGCGAAACTGCAGGTTTTTGGGGATCGGGGTGAAGCCGTCACGTTCCATCGAGGCGTACTTTATTACAGGTCCTGAAGAGAGATGCGGCGCCGTGACTTATCCAGTCCCAACGGCGCGGCGCTTGCGCGTACCGCTCTCGAAGATGCCTATAAGGACTAGACGTATTTCGCCGCGAGCGACAGCAGCTCGATCAGGGCGAGCGTGACGAACAGCCGCACCATGCCGCCCATCACGGCGTCGGGCGCCGATTCCGGGTCGCGCGTGGCGTCCAGGCCCGCGGCGATCGGGATCACGGCGACGACCGCACCGAACGCAAGGCACTTGATCACCAGCCCCGTGAGCGCATAGGGACCGAACACGCGCGCCACGGTGCGCGAATACTCGGCAAAGCCCGAGGGGTTGGCGCCATAGGTCACGAGGTAGGCGACGAACATCACCACCGTACAGCTCACGATGGTGAGCGCAAACACCGATACCGCGGTGGCCGCGATGCGCGGAACGAACTCGCGCTCGTAGGGATCGATGTGCGCCGTGAGGAGCTCGTCGAGCTCACCCGAGACGCGCATCATCGCCACCTCCGTCGCGATGGCCGCGCCCGAGCGCAGCGCAACGTAGAAGGCCGTCAACAGCGGGATGAGCTCGAGCACCACGGCCCGGAACACGAGCTCGAGCGCGAACTGCGCGAGGCCGTAGTCGCGCGCCAGGCTGATCGTGATCTGGATCACCACCCAGCTGAGCAGCGTCATGAAGACCGTGAAACCGGGAAGCACGTGCCAGGCGTTGAAGTAGATCTGCCGCATGGCGAGAGTGCGGGTGCGGGCGGTATAGGCGGAAAGGGAAAGCGCCGCGGCCGCCGCCGCCGCGCCGAACAACGCCGCGCGCCCCCACGCCCTGAACCAGGTGAACGCCGCCTGCGGCGTGCTCATCTACAATTTGTCCATGAGTGAAACATCGGTCGCCTGCGGGAAGCTTACCGGGTTCGCCGCCGCGTGCCTCGAGAAACTGGGGCTCGCCGCGAGCGATGCCCAGCTCGTCGCCGAAACGCTGGTCGAGTCCAACCTGCGCGGGGTCGATAGCCACGGCGTGGTGCGACTGCCGCACTACGCGAAGCGCTTGCGCAACGGCACGGTCAACCCGCGGCCGAACATCTCGGTGCAGCGCACCGGCTCTTCGACCGCCGTGGTGGAAGGCGACCGCGGCATGGGACAGCTCGTGGCCGTCCGGGCGATGCAGGAAGCGATCTCCCTGGCAAGGCAAAGCGGGGTCGGCGCAGTCGGTGCCCGCAACAGCTCCCACTGCGGCGCCTGTGCCTACTTTGTGGACCTGGCTGCGCGCCAAGGCATGGTCGGGATTGCGCTTACCCACACCGATTCGATCATGGTGCCGCCCGGCATGAAGCGCATCTTCCTCGGCTCGAATCCGATCGCGTTCGGCGCACCCGCGGCCGGCGGCCCGCCGCTCGTCGTCGACATGTCGACCACGCATGCCGCCTGGGGAAAGGTGATCGTCGCGCGCGAGGAGGGCAAGCCGATTCCGCCCGATTGGGGCGTCGACGCGGCAGGCAGACCCACCACCGACCCGGGCAAGGTCGTCGGCCTCGCCCCGAGCGGTGCCCACAAGGGCTACGCGCTCGCGCTGATCGTGGAGGTGCTTTGCGCTCAGCTGATGGGCCTGCCGTTTGGCCGGCACGTCACCAAGATGTACGGCGAGCTCGACAAGGCGCGCAACCTGGGTCACTTCATGCTCGCGCTCGACGTGGGCCGCTTCGTCGACCCCGTCTCGTTCGGCTCGCAGGTGAGCCAGCTTCTGGAGGAAGCGCGCGCGGAAGAACCGTCCGATCCGGCGCGGCCGCCGCTTGCCCCGGGCGATCCGGAGCGCCTGACTGCGGCGCGCCGTCGCCGCGATGGCATTCCGCTCGGGGGCGCGGTGCTCGCCGAGCTCAACGCGCTTGCGGCGGAGGTGGGCGTTACGTCCCTCTAGCGAGAGAATCGATCCGTTGCGGTGCGAGGCCGAGCTTTGCGGCCGCGGCGCCGATCTCCCTCCAGGTTTCGTCATCCACCGGGATGCCATCGCGTTCGCGCTGCGCGCGCGTTTCGCGTTCGGGTTCGCCTGCGATGCGCACCCGATCGAAGCCCGGCGCCGACGGCGATTTGCGGATCCAGTCGAGGTATTCGCGCGCCTCGCGCTCGAACGCGTCCCGGGTGCCCAGCTTCGCCGGATCGATCACGATCGAGAGCATGCCGTTCAGCACGCGACGCTTGGTGCCCTCCGGGTAATGCCAGGTGCCGCCTGCCGTGAGCGCCCCGCCCAGCAGCTCGCAGGCCACCGCGAGGCCGTAGCCCTTGTGGCCGCCGAAGGTCTGCATGGCGCCAAAGGGCTGTACGACGCCCCAGCGTGGATCGTCGGTCGGATTGCCCTCGCGATCGAGCAGCCAGCCGAGCGGGATCTTTGCGCCCTTGTTGTGCGCCACGCGAAGCTTTCCCTGCGCCACGGCGCTCGTCGCCATGTCGAGGACGAACGGCGGCTCGCCGGGAAGCGGGATGCCGATGCAGACCGGGTTGGTGCCGAAGCGCCCGTCGGCGCCCCCGTAAGCGGCGACGCGCGCGAACGAAATGACGTTGACGAAGTGCAGCGACACGAGTCCCTGCTCGATCGCCAGCTCCGCCCAGTGCCCGATTCGGCCCAGATGGTGGGAATTTCCGAGCGCGGTAATCGACACGCCGTGGCTTAGCGCCCGTTCGATCGCCATGCGCGTCGCCTGCAGGCCGATCGACTGGCCATATCCCGCGCCGCCGTCGAGCACGAGGAGACTGCCCGCATCGAGCTTGACCTCGACGCGGCGATTCGGATGCAGCCCGCGTTCGAGCAGCGCCTCGACGTAGCGCGGCATCATGCCGATGCCGTGCGAATCGTGGCCGGTCAGGTTCGCCATCACGAGGTTCTCGGCGACCCGTTGCGCTTCCGCAGGCTCGCTGCCGCCCGCGCCGGCAATCGCGGCGATGGCCCGAGTCAGCCCCTCCTTTTTGAAACTCAAGCCCATTATTCCGGCTTGATGCCGCCGCGCTTCACGACCTCGGTCCAGCGCTCGACCTCTTCTTTCATGAAGCGGCCGAACTCATCCGGTGTGCTGCCTACGACCTCGAAGCCGATCTGGCCCATCCGCTCACGCACTTCGGGCGCGCGCAGCGCCTTGACCGCTGCATCGTTGAGCTTGGCGACGATCTCGCGCGGGGTCTTGGCGGGGGCCGCCACGGCTTGCCAGGAGGTCACCACCAGGTCCGGGTACCCGCCCTCCGCCGTCGTCGGCACGTTCGGCAACTGCGGATTTCGCGCCTTGGCCGTGACCGCGAGCGCTTTCATGCGGTTGCCGCGGATGTAGTTGGTGACCGCGCCCAGGTTCTGGAACGAGATGTCGACCTGCCCGCCCATGATGTCGGTCTGGCATGCGGCACCGCCCTTGTAGGGCACGTGCACCGCAGAGATGCCGGCCACCTGGTTGAGGAGTTCCGCCGTCAGGTGGTCCGAGGATCCCGTGCCGCTCGAGCAGTAGGAGAGCTTTCCCGGATTCTTCTTCGCGTAGTCGACGAGCTCCTTCATCGAATTGGCGGCGAGAGCGGGCTTGGTGATGAGGACGTTGGGCGTGGTGACGGCGAGCGTGATCGGAGCGAAGTCGCGCAGCGGGTTGTAGCGCAGGTCCTTGAACAGCGCCGAGTTGATCGAGAACACGCCGATGGACCCGACCAGGATGGTGTGTCCGTCGGCGTCGGACTTGGCGACGAACTCGGCGGCGATGGCGCCGTTGGCGCCGGGCTTGTTCTCGACCACCGCGGGCTGGCCGAGGAACTCCTGGAGCTTCGAGCCGATGGCGCGGCCGACGATGTCGGAGGAGCCGCCTGCGACGAAGGGAATGACGACGCGGATCGGCTTGGATGGAAAACTTTGTGCACTCGCGGTAAGGGGCGCGAGCAGAAGGCAAAGTGAAATAGCAAGACGGGTCATCTCTAGCCTCAGGGGAAGGCCGGCAGTTTAGCCATGGTGCAAAGAACGCGCTAGAGTTCGCTCCACGACCCGTCGCACGGAGAACCCAGTGAAGAGCCTGCTTGCCCTCGCCGCGTCGCTGTCCTTGTCGCTGGTGTACGCGCAGCCCTATCCCGCGAAACCGATTCGCATCATCGTTCCCTACGCCCCCGGCGGCACCTCCGACATCCTCGCGCGCCAGATCGGTCCCAAGCTTACCGAGGCGTGGGGTCAGCCAGTGGTCGTGGAGAACAAGCCCGGCGCCAACGGCAACGTCGGCGCGGACTTCGTCGCGAAAAGCGCAGCCGATGGCTACACGCTGCTTCTCACCGATCTCGGCGGGCTGGTGATCAGCGCGAGCGTCTACCCGAAGCTGCCGTTCAATCCGTCGAAGGATTTCTCTCCGGTGGTGATGGTGTCGTATTCGCCGCACGTGCTGGCGGTGCATCCATCGGTGAAGGCGAACAATGTCAAGGAGCTCATCGCCCTGGCCAAGGCAAATCCAGGCAAGCTCAACTTCGCCATCTCGGGGATCGGCGGCGCGCCGCAGCTTGCCGGGATCGAATTCGCCCAGCGCACGGGAGTGAACTGGACCTACATTCCGTACAAAGGGGGATCCGACGCGGTCGCCGCGGTGGTCGCGGGCCAGGCGGATGTGCTCTTCAACGGCATGCTCGCCACTTGGCCTTCGGTACAAGGCGGGCGCCTGAAGGCGATCGCGATCTCGAGCGCGCAGCGCATGCCGAGCGCGCCGGATACGCCGACGGTCGCCGAGCAGGGTTTGCCCGGCTTCGAGACCGGCTCGTTCCAGGGCATCGTCGCGCCGGCCGGCGTGCCGCGCGAAACGTTGCTCAACCTCAATTCACAATTGGTCAAAACCCTGAGCAGCGACGAGATGAAAGAGCGGTTTGCGAAACAAGGCACCGAGGTCCGCACGGGGACTCCGGAAAGCCTCGGCCAGTGGCTGTCGACCGAGCAGGCGAAATGGGCACGCGTGGTGAAGGAATCGGGAGCCAAGTTTGACTAAGCGAAAGAACCCCGAGGAGCTGCGCAGCCATCGCTGGTTCGGCGTCAACGACCTGCGTTCGTTCGGCCATCGCTCGCGCACCGCGCAAATGGGCTACGACCGCAGCGACTATGCCGGCAAGCCGGTGATCGCGATCATCAACACCTGGTCGGACATCAACACCTGCCACACCCACTTCAAGCAACGTGTCGAGGAGGTGAAGCGCGGCGTATGGCAGGCTGGCGGCTTCCCGGTCGAGATGCCCGCCATGTCGCTCGCCGAGGTGATGCAGAAGCCCACCACGATGATGTATCGCAACTTCCTCGCCATGGAGACCGAGGAGCTACTGCGCTCGTATCCGGCGGATGGGGCGGTGCTGATGGGCGGGTGCGACAAGACCACGCCCGCGCTGCTGATGGGCGCTATCAGCATGGACCTGCCGGCGATCTACTTTCCGGCTGGGCCCATGCTCTCCGGGCATTGGCGCGACACCACGCTCGGCTCGGGCTCGGACACCTGGAAATACTGGGCGGAGCTGCGCGCCGGAAACATCACCGAGCGCGACTGGCAGGAGATCGAGGACGGCATCGCGCGCTCGCCGGGCACTTGCATGACGATGGGGACCGCGGCGACGATGATGTCGCTCGCCGAGAGCCTCGGCTTTACGCTGCCTGGCGCGGCCTCGATCCCCGCGCCCGATTCCAACCACGCCAAGCTCGCGACGCTGACCGGCAAGCGCGCCGTCGAGATGGTTTGGGAAGACCTCAAGCCGAAGGACTTCCTCCGAAAGGAGTCGTTCGACAACGCAATCGTCACGCTGATGGCCATGGGGGGTTCGACCAATGCGTTGATTCACCTCGTGGCCATTGCGGGACGTGCCGGCATCAAGCTTCCGCTCGAGCGTTTCAACGAGTTCTCGGCAAAGGTGCCGCTGCTCGCCAACGTGCGCCCTTCGGGCGACAGATATCTGATGGAGGATTTCTACTACGCGGGGGGCCTGCGCGCGCTGCTGAAAGAACTGGAGGATCTGCTCCACCTCGAGTGCCGCACAGTCAACGGGGCGACTCTGGGCGACAACCTGGCCGGCGCCCGCATCTATAACAATGAAGTCATCCGGAGCAGAAAGAACCCCCTGAAGGAATCCGGCGGCCTCGTCGTGGTCCGCGGCAACCTGGCGCCCAACGGCGCCGTGATCAAGGCGTCGGCGACCAAGATCGCGAAGCACGTCGGCAAGGCGGTCGTCTTCGACGACTACAACGACATGGCCGCTCGCATCGATCGCGACGATCTCGACGTCGACGCCGATTCGGTGCTCGTGCTGCGCAACGCCGGGCCGCTCGGCGGGCCAGGAATGCCGGAATGGGGCATGCTCCCGGTGCCGAAGAAGCTCCTCAAGGAGGGGGTGCGCGACATGGTGCGGATTTCGGACGCGCGCATGAGCGGCACGAGTTACGGCTGCTGCGTCCTGCATGTCGCGCCCGAGTCCTTCGTCGGCGGCCCGCTCGCCTTCGTCAGGAACGGTGACCTGATCGAGCTCGACGTGGAGAGGCGGGCACTGAACCTGCAGATTTCGCCTGAAGAGATGCAAAGGCGCAGGAGCGGCTGGAAGCCCCCGGCGCGGAAATACGAGCGCAGCTATGGCGCCATTTTCTCCGGGCACGTCAAGCAGGCGGACGAGGGCTGCGACTTCGATTTTCTCGAAGGCACCGCGCCCACGCCCGAGCCCGAGATCCACTGACATGGATCTGCCGCAAAACCGCTTCAAACGCGCGCTCAAGGCCGGCACGCCGCAGATCGGCCTGTGGTCGAGCCTGTCGTCGAACTACAGCGTGGAAGTCATCGCGGGCGCCGGCTTCGACTGGATCCTGCTCGATACCGAGCATTCGCCGGCCGACCTCGAGAACCTGCTTACCCAGCTGCAGGCTGCAGCCCCGTACCCGGCGCATCCCGTGGTGCGCGTGCCTTGGAACGACATGGTGACGATGAAGCGCGTGCTCGATATCGGTGCCCAGTCCCTCCTCGTGCCTTATGTATCGACGGCCGCGGAGGCAAAGAGCGCGGTTTCGTACACCCGTTACCCACCGGCCGGCGTACGCGGCGTGGCGGGCACGACACGTGCGACGCGCTTCGGCCGTGTGAAGGACTATGCAAAGCGCGCCCACGAGGAAATCTGCGTGCTCGTGCAGGTGGAGACCGAGGCGGCTCTTGATAACATCGAAGCGATATGTGCCATAGACGGCATTGACGGCGTGTTCATCGGTCCGGCGGACCTGCACGCCTCGATGGGCCATACCGGAGAGATCGCCAATCCCAAAGTGAAACCGCTGATCGACCAGGCCATTCGCCGCATCCGCAAGTGCGGCAGCGCCCCCGGCATCCTCACTCCCAACGAAGCCGACGCGCGCCACTGGCTCGAATGCGGCGCGCTCTTCGTCGCGGTGGGCGCCGACGTGGGGATCCTGGCGCGCGGCGCCGAGGCGCTGGCGGCGAAATTCAAGTCATGAAACCCGAGATCATCATCACCGCCCGCGGCCATGCAGGCACCATGGCAACTCTGCAAAACGAGTTCACGGCGCACCTTCTCGCCGACGCACCCGACCGCAACGCGTTCCTGCGGCAGCACGCGGGCGCGGTGCGCGGCCTTGCCACCTTCGGCCCCATGGCCGTCGAAGGCAAGCTGATGGACGCGCTGCCCAAGCTCGAGATCATCTCGAACTTCGGCGTCGGCGTGGACGCCATCAACCTCGACGACGCGAAGAAGCGCAACATCATCGTCACGAACACGCCCGACGTCCTGAACGAGTGCGTCGCCGACACCGCGCTCGCACTGGTGCTGAACACGGTGCGCAAGTTTCCGCAGTCGGAGGTCTACCTCCGCGGCGGGAACTGGGCGTCGCGGGGTCCCTATCCGCTCACCACGTCGATCGGCGGCAAGACGCTCGGCGTCCTCGGCCTCGGGCGCATCGGCGAGGCGATCGCCGCGCGCGCGGCTGCGTGCGGCATGAAGATCCGCTACCACAACCGCAAGCGCAAGGACGTGCCCCATCCGTACGACCCGGACCCGGCAACGCTCGCGCGCAATAGCGATGTGCTCTTGGTCGTCACACCGGCCACCGCGGAGACGAGCCGGATCATCAACGCCAAGATCCTGGACGCGCTCGGCCCCGAGGGCTACCTGGTCAACATCGCGCGCGGCTCGGTGGTCGACGAGCCGGTCCTCTTGCGCTACCTGCAGGAGAAGAAGATCGCCGGGGCGGGGCTCGACGTCTACGCCGACGAGCCGCGCGTCCCGCCCGAGTTCTTCACACTCGACAACGCCGTACTCTTCCCGCACGTCGGCAGCGCGACCGCGGAGACGCGCAAGGCCATGGGCGACCTGCAGATCGAGAACTTGCGCCTGCACTTTGCCGGCAAGCCGGTACGCACGCGCGTGGTCTAGAGGAGGAAAGATGAAAGCACTGATGCGCGCCGCGCTGGCGCTTATCTGCGCGCCGCTTCTATGCGTACTTTTCGCGAGCGCTCACGCGCAGCCCTGGCCGTCGAAGCCGATCCGCTACATCGTTCCTTTCGCGCCGGGCGGCACCACCGACATCCTCGGCAGGATGGTCGCAGCAGGGCTGTCGAGCTCTCTCGGCCAGCCGGTGGTGGTGGAGAACAAGCCCGGCCAGGCGGGTTCGATCGGCGCCGCGGAGCTCGCGCGCGCCATCCCCGACGGCTACACCCTTGGCGGCGGCACCATCAGCTCGCACGCGATCAATGCCACGCTCTATCCGAAGCTTCCCTACGATCCGGTCAAGGATTTCGCGCCGATCACCATGCTCGCGACGCTGCCGAACATGCTGATCGTGCACCCGAGCCTCAATGTGGCGAGCGTGCGCGAGCTGGTCGACCTGGTGAAGGCCAATCCCAACAAGTACAGCTTCGGCTCCGCGGGCAACGGCACCTCGCAGCACATCTCGGGCGAGCTCTTCAAGATCATGACCGGCACGCAGATGCAGCACATCCCCTACAAGGGCAGCGGTCCGATGATCCCGGACTTGCTCGCGGGCACGATCCAGCTCTCCTTCGAGAACATCACCACGGCCTACCCCCAGGTGAAGGGCGGGAAGCTCAAGGCGCTCGCGGTCACTTCGTCGAAGCGCTCGTTCGTGGCGCCGGAGGTTCCTACGATGGCCGAGGCCGGCCTGGCCGGATACGACATCAGCTCCTGGCAGGCGATGTACGCGCCGGCGGGAACGCCGCGCGACATCGTGGCGCGCCTGCACGCGGAGACGGTGAAGGCGCTGCGCTCGCCGGAGAACCAGAAAAAGCTCTCCGACCTAGGCCTGGACGCCGGCGGCATGTCGCCCGAGGAGCTGGCTGCACTGATGCGCGCCGATATTCCGCGCCTCGGCAAGGTCGTGCGCGAGTCGGGCGCGAAGGTCGATTGACCCAGGCGAATCCTTAGGCGGGGAAATCCTTAGGCGGGCGCGGGGAGCCGTTAGGCGGGAACCGCGGCCTGAGCGCAGGCCTGGAGGCATTCCTCGGCGCACTCCCTGCACCGCCCGCAGCCGGCGCCCACGCCGAGCTCCAGAGCAAGCTCGTCCAGCGTGCACACGCCCGCCTGCGCGCATTCCTGCACTTGGCGCTCGGTTACCGAATTGCAAACGCAGACGTACATCCCAGCTCCTTAATGCGAACTGCTTTCAATTTCGGCTCTTTTATACGAGTGACCACTAACCGTCATCGTTTTGAAAGGACGAGTAAAACGTCATTGACATCTCAGATGAGAATAATTATCGTTCAATTGTGGACCTAAAGCAAGCCCCCTCGCCGGAGCAAGGCGATGAGACGCAGCGCTTCCCGTTGCGCGTGACGAGCGAAGCGTTGCTCGGCCAGCGTCAGGTGCTGGTGATCGTCCACAGGGGCCGGGAATACCGGCTGCGCCTGACGCAGAACGGGAAACTCATCCTGACGGCATAGACGGGGAAACCATGGGACAGATGATGCTGGTGACGCTGCGTGAAGGAATCGAGATGTTCCTCATTGTGGCGATCGCGGCGGCCTATCTGCGCAAGACCGACCGCGCGGAGCTCCTGCCGGCGGTTCGCTGGGGCACGGTGACCGCCGTGATCGCGTCGATCGCGCTCGGAACCCTGCTCGCTGAAGTGGCCGTAATACCGCTCTGGGAAGGCGTCCTCTCCCTCATCGCCGCGGTGCTCGTGATCTCGATGGTGATCTACATGCTCAAGGCGGCCAAGCACATGCGCCGCGACATCGGCGCGCGGCTGGAAGCGGCGGCCGGGCGCGACGCGCGCAGCGCGTGGATGGCGATCTACCTCTTCGTCGTGCTGATGATCACCCGCGAAGGAATGGAAACCGCCTTCGTTACCGCGTCGCTCTTCCGGCAGACGGAAACCGCGCACTTCGTCCTCGGCGCCGCCGCGGGACTCACCCTTGCCGCGCTTCTCGCCTGGGGCTGGGCGCGCTACGGACAGCGAGTGAACCTGGCGCTGTTCTTCAAAGTCACTTCGGTGTTCCTCATCCTGTTCGCGCTTCAGCTTCTGCTCAACGCGTTCCACGAAGCGACCGAAGCCAACGTGCTTCCGATCGACAATGCGTACTGGCACCTCGCCACCGAGCCGTATGGCCCCGAGGGTCAGTACGGCGCGTTGATCACCTACGCGCTGGTGCTCGTGCCCGCAGTCTGGCTGATGCTAGCGGCCGTTCAAGCACGCCAGGTCACGCGCGAACCTAGGTTGATGCCCTAGAGGGCCCGAGCGGCCGAATCCAGCCTTTCTTTCTGAGGGGAGCCAGCCAGCCGGCATCGTTGCCCGCCCAGCCAGCCACCGAACGGTAATCCAAACCTGACTGGGAGCAATAATGAAGAAATCGGCGTTGGCACTCGCCTTGTCCGCGTTCGCAACGGGCACCTATGCGCAGAGCACGGACGAAAAGCTGCGCATCCTGCAGCAGGAGATCGACGAGCTGAAAGCCCAGGTGCAAAAAACGGCGCCCGGGGCGGCCGCGCAGCCCGGGTCGGCCACAACGATCAGCGGCTATGGCGAGCTCAACTACAACAACTACAAGAGGGACGAACGCCCCACCCAGGCCGACCTCAGGCGCTTCGTGTTCGGCATTCACCACCGTTTCGACGAGCGCCTCACCTTCCATTCCGAGGTCGAGCTCGAGCACGCCGTGGTGAGCAAGGACGACGAGGGCGAAGCCGAGATCGAGCAGGCCTGGGTCAATTACAAGTTCAGCGACGCGTTGAACGTCAAGGGCGGGCTGTTCCTTATTCCACTTGGCATTCTGAACGAGACGCATGAGCCGCCGACCTACTACGGCGTCGAAAGGAACGAAGTTGAAACGCGCATCATCCCGACGACTTGGCGCGAGCTCGGGGTCGGCATGCACGGCCTGGTCGGCGGCGGCTTCCGATACGACGTCGGCATCACGACGGGGTTCGACTCGGGCAAGCTGGACGATCCGTCGGTCGGCGTGCGCAGCGCGCACCAGGAAGGACAGCTCGCCAATGCGCACGACCTTAGCGTCTACGGCGCATTGAATTACCGGCGCAGCGGATTGCTCGTCGGCGCCGCCGTATTCACCGGCAACACCGGCCAGAATGGAGCCTCGAACCCACTGCTGAAAGGTGTCGACGCGCGGCTCACCCTATGGGACGTGCACGCCCAGTACAAGGTCGGCCGTCTCGAGCTGCAAGCGGTCTACGCCGACGGCAAGCTGGCCGACGCGGACCAGCTCAACGCAGCGATCCTCGCCACGTCGGCCGAGCCGTTTGCCGCGCCGAACAGGATGAAAGGCGCGTACGTCCAGGCCGCCTACCACGTCTACAAGAGCGACAAGCTGGACTTCGCGCCGTTCGTTCGCCTGGAGGGCATCGACATCCGGCAACAGGAGGATCCGGCGAACGGCCTGTTCCAAGACCCCGCCAATCACGAGCGCATCATCACCGCCGGGTTCAATTTCTGGGTTCATGCCCACGTGGTGCTCAAAGCCGACGTGCAGCGCTATCGCACCGATCCGACCAAGGACCGGTTCGATCTCGGCCTGGGTTACATGTTCTAGCCGCGATGCGCCCGCGCCTGATTGCCCTCATCCTTGGCCTGTGCGCGGCGGCGAAGGCGCTCGGCGAGGTCTACCAGGCGCCGGAAGCCTTCGTCGCCGAGGTATTCGGCGCTCTCCCGGCGCCGCGGGTGTTATGGCTGTCTCGGCAGATGCAGGCGCAGGCGAGCGCAATCCTGAATCATCCGCCAGCGGCCCTTCGCCAGCGCTACTGGAGCGACGGGGCAAAAAGCCTCTGGATCCTCGAAGAGATCGGCAAGGAGGAGCTCATCACGGCCGGCTTCGTGGTCTCGCAAGGCCACATCGATCATGTCCGCGTGCTCGCCTACCGCGAAAGCCGCGGCCAGGAAGTGCGCGATGCTTCTTTTCTGAAGCAGTTCTCCGGCGCCGGCCTCGACCAAAGCGATCATCTGGATCGAGGCATCGACGGCATTTCGGGTGCCACGCTGTCGGTCCATGCAATGGAGCGCATGGCACGGCTCGCACTGTACTTCGACCGCAGGAGCCGCGACTAGATGACGTTCAGGCTGCGAGTCATCCGCACCCTGCGACGCTGGCACGCGCGCATCGGATTCGCAGCGCTTATTTTCTTCATGCTCATCGCGGTCACGGGCGTCGCCCTGAATCACGGCGCCGCTCTCGGGCTCGACTCGCGCCAGGTCCACTCCAAATGGCTCGCGCGCTGGTACGGCGTCCGGCAGGAGGCGCCCCGCCAAGCCTATCGCACGGCGAGTCACCTGCTCGTCGCCGCGAACGGCCGCTGGCTGCTCGATGGTTCGGCGGTGGGAGAAAAGATGCCGCGTCCGCTCGGCCTGGTGGAGATCGGCGAGCTGATCGTCGTCGGCGGCGAAAGCTCGCTCCATGTCTACCGCGCGGACGGCGCCTTGGTCGACCGGCTCGAAAGCTACGCGCTGCCGCGCGTTCCGCTCAGGGCCATCGGCGCAGGCGAAGGCGAGCTCGTCGTGCAGACTGCTGCCGGCCCGTTCAGCAGCGCCGACGTGCTGAGCTGGCGGCCTGGGGCGCCCAAAGTCGTGGCCTGGTCGACACCGGCACCGCTCGCCGAATCCGATCGCGAGGCCTACGCACAGCGTCTCGCGCCAGGAATCTCGTTTCAGCGGCTGCTGCTAGATCTGCACAGCGGCCGGTTCCTGGGCAGTCTCGGCCCGCTGTTCTTCGATCTGGTGGCGTTCTTCCTGACCATTCTCGCGCTGAGCGGCGCCTGGATGTTCCTCGCACCGCGCCTGCGGCGCTAGCGGGAGATGCGCCTGCCGGTCCGCCTGTTTGCGCTGGCCCTTGTCTGGACGCAATGCGCAGGGGTGCTCGCAGCCGAATACCGGGCGAGCTCCTATGTTTTCGGCACGCTGGCGCGAATTACCGTGCTAGACGCGGACCTCGGCCGGGCGCGGCGCGCCACCGCCGGCGTATTTCGCGAGTTCGACCGTATGCATCGCGACCTGCACGCGTGGCAGCCCGGCGAGTTGATGGCGCTCAACGAAGCCATCGCCCGCGGGGAGAAGGACATTGCCACCACGGCGGAGATCGCGGGACTCATCGAGGAGGCGACCCGGCTCTCGGAACGCTCGGGGGGCCTGTTCGATCCGGCGATCGGCAAGCTGGTCGCCCTGTGGAGCTTCCACCGCGACGATCCCGGCGGTCCATTGCCCGATTCTTCGGAAATCGCCCGAATCGTGCGTGCACATCCGCGGATGGCCAATCTGACCGTGCGCGGCGTTACGGTGATCAGTTCCAATCCCGCAGTCCGGCTCGATTTTGGCGGCTACGCGAAGGGGTACGCGCTCGATCGGGCCGGCGCGATCCTTCGAGAAGGCGGCGTAGCGAACGCGCTCGTCGACCTCGGCGGCAACATTCTCGCGCTTGGACGCCGCGGCGACGCGCCCTGGCGCATCGGCTTGGAGGATCCCCGCGCAACGCCAGGGGGGGCCGACCTACTTGGCACGCTCGAGTTGGCCGACGGCGAGGCGATCGGAACCTCCGGGGATTACCGCAGGTACTACATCGTGGGTGGCAAGCGCTACGCTCACATCATCGATCCGCGCAGCGGCTATCCTGCGAGCGGAACTCGCTCGGTGACAGTGGTCGTCCCGCCGCGGCCCGGCTGCGGCGCGTTGTCCGACGCCGCAACCAAGCCGCTGTTCATAGCCGGGCCGCTCGGCTGGAGAGAAGCGGCCGACAAGCTGGGCATTACCCAGGCGCTGCTCGTCGACGAGGAGGGTCAATTGCAGCTCACACCCGAGTTGGCGCGGCGGCTGCAGGGACGCGACGTCGAAGCGCAACGTCGCATCGGTCTCACAGGGAAACGATAGAACCTGCCGTGGACCGGGACCTGGTTCTAAGACGCCTTGGCGGCTGTTTGCGCCTGGCGCGTGCGGTCGAGAACCGTCATCGCGGTGGCAACGACCCCGGCGACGTCGGCCGTGTTAGAAGGCAGGATCAGGGTGTTGGAGCTCTTCGCGAGGTTGGCGAAGGCCTCGACGTACTGCTGCGCCACCTTCAGATTCGCTGCCTCGAGCCCGCCCTTGTCGCCGATGGCGTCAGCGACCGCGCGCACGCCGGCGGCGGTGGCCTCGGCGATGACGCGGATCGCGGTCGCCTCGCCCTGGGCGCGGTTGATCGCGGCGGTCTTCTCGCCCTCGGAGCGCAGCACGGCGGCCTGCTTCGCGCCGTCGGCGACGTTGATCTCCTGCTGCCGCTCGCCCTCGGATTTCGCGATCAGCGCGCGCTTCTCGCGCTCGGCCGTGATCTGCTGCTGCATCGAGCGCAGGATCGCCTCCGGCGGCGTCAGACTCTTGATCTCATAGCGCAGCACTTTG
>JBJMWH010000261.1:0-5691 GCA_045810245.1 Burkholderiales bacterium
GGTCCTGACCCTGCATTTCTCCACCACCGACACCGAAGCGCTCCTCTTCGCCACGGTGCTCGCGGTCGACGCCGACGGCAAGGAGCGCGAGTTGACCCGCGGCTGGCTGCGCGCTTCGCAACGGCGTCTTCGCGAGGGATCGAGCGCGTGGGAGCCGGTGCTCGCGCACGAGGCGCGCGAGCCGCTCGAGCCGGGGAAGGTGTACGAAGTCTCGGTTCCGATCGTGGCCACGGCGCGGCTTTTCCGCGGCGGCGAGCGCATCGCGCTGCGCATCAAGGGCGCCGACGACGAGCCGGCGCAGACCTCGCTCGAGGCGATCGCGCGCAACCACCTGCGCCGGCCGCGCCCGGCGCGGATCACGCTCTACTGCGACGAAACGCGCGCTTCGCGCATCGACCTGCCGGTGACGCGCGGAAACATCATCGGCACGTTCTTCTCGGGCGGCGACGTCAGCTCGTTCGGTTTGTCGCGCTGAAAAAGGGGTCAGAGCAATTTTCCTGTACCAGGTTGCCGTGCGGATGCACGGCCAAAGGTGTTACAGGAAAATTGCACTGACCCCTTTTTCTTAGCCCGTGGCGTCGGGAGCGAGCCCCGCCTGCTCGATGCCGTGGGCGCACGCGGTCTCGTCCTCGTCCCCCGTGCCGCCGCTCGCGCCGGCGGCGCCGAGGATCCGGCCGGAGGCGTCGCGGATCAGCACGCCGCCGGTCTGCGGCAGGAATTTCCCCTGCGCGGTCGCGGCGAGCGTAATGAAGAAGTTCGGATTGTCCTTGGCGCGTTTGGCGAGCGCGCGGCTGGAGGCGCCCATGGCGACCGCGGCCCACGCCTTGCCCTGCGCGACGTCGAAGCGGAACATGCTCGCGCCGTCCTCGCGCTGCGCCGCCTTCACGTTGCCGCTGTCGTCGAGCACCACCACGGCGAGCGGCTTGATGTTCATCGCTCGGGCTTTGGCGAGCGCCGCTTCGATGATGCTGTTGGCCTGCTTCAGGGTGAGACTCATCAGAGACCCAGAATCCTTTCGGCGTTCTTGTGAAAGATCTTTTCCATCACTTCGTCGGAATAGCCGAGCTCCTGCCACTCCTTGAGGATGCGCGAGTACGGCATGCTCGGGTAGTCGCTGCCGAACATCACCTTGTCCTGCAGCCGACCGCGGATGTCGACCTTCAGGTTCCCGGGGAAGTGCTTCGGCGCCCAGCCCGACATCTCCCAGTAGACGTTGCCCTTGTGCAGCGCCACGGCGGTAGTTTCGTCGACCCACGGCCAGCCCGGATGCGCCATGAGGATCTTCATCTGCGGGAAGTCCGCGGCGAGCTGGTCGACGTGGCTCGGGTGGGCGTGGCGCACGAGCGCCCCGTGCCCGCCGGGCATGCCGGCGCCCATCCCGGTGGTGCCGACGTCGATCATGACGGCGGCGTTGAGCTCGTTGATCAGCTCGAAAAGCGGGTAATAGCGCCGGTCGCTGACGGCGAAGTGCTGCATGATCGGGTGGAAGTGGAATCCGATCAGGCCGAGCTCGGTGGCGGCGCGCTTCACCTGCGCGAGCGCGACCTCGCCTTTCGCCGGCTCGACCGCGCCCCAGGCCTGGATGATGCGCCTGGGATGGCGCTTCCACATGGCGTGGACGTACTCGTTGGTCACCGGCGGGGTCTCGATGGTGGTCTCGAGATCGAGCGCCACCAGCACCGCCTCGATGCCGTAATCGGTGAAGTCCTTGATGACCTCTTCCTCGGTGCGCGCCACCCATTCGCGCTTCCAGTACTTCGCCAGCGCTTCGACGTACGGGCCCTGGCAGCGGATCCATTCCGCGGTGCCGGGATAGCAGTGCAGGTCAATGATGCGCATGTCTCTCAGCCAGCTCGGAGAGCGTCTTCTTCGAGACCTTGCCGAACGCGGACACCGGGAAGTCGTCGCAGACGTAGAGCCGTTCGGGCAGCTTGAATTTCGCGATCTCCTTGTCCTTGAGAAACGCCACCAGTTCGGCGAGCGCGAGGTGCCTGCCGGGCTTCAGGATCAGGCAGGCGCACATTCTCTCGCCGAGGTCGGGATCGGGAATCGGGACGCAGGCGGCATTCTGCACGCACGGATGCGTCAGGATGAGATTTTCGATCTCCTCGGCGCTGATCTTCTCGCCGCCGCGGTTGATGAGGTCCTTCTTTCTTCCCTCGACGACGTAGTTTCCGGACGGATGCCGGCGCATCAGGTCGCCCGAGCGGTAGAAGCCATCCGCGGTGAACTGGCGCGCGTTGTACTCCGGCACGCCGAAATAGCCGCGCAGGGTGTACGGGCCGCGGCAGGTGAGCTCGCCCACCTCGCCGTCGGCCACCTCGCGCCCGTCGTCGTCGACGAGCTTCACCTCGTCGTCGGGCGAGATCGGCCGGCCGCAGGTCTCGAGCTTGACTTCCGGCGGGTCGTCGAGCCGCACGAAGAACAGCATCCCCTCCGACATGCCAAAATTTTCCTGTACAAATGCGCTCGGGATCAGCTCGTGAGCGCGCAGCCGCACCTCGGGCTGCATGCGCTGGCCGCCGCTCTGGATGAGCCGCAGCGAGGAGAGATCGAACTTGGCCAGCGATGGATCGTTGATCATGCGGACCAGGAGCGCCGGCACCACCTTGATATGGGTCGCCCTGTGGTTCTGGATGAGCTCGAACATCGCCTCGGGGCGCGTGGTCGGAGAGAGCACCACCTGGCCGCCCTGGAAGAAGTAGCCCTGCACGCCCGGACAGGCGAGAGGCAGGTTGTGCGCGATGGGGAGTGCCAAGAGCAGCACCGAATCGCCCGTGACCGCGCACACCGGTGCGGCGGTCTTCGAGTTGTAGGCGTAATCGTTGTGCGTGCGCGGGATCAGCTTGGGAATGCCCGTGGTCCCGCCCGAAAGCTGGAAGATGCACGGATCGGCGGGGTCGATGCGGATGTTCTTCAGCTCGGCCGACTCGAGGCTCGCCTTCCGGTGGATGAGGTTTTGGAGGCGTGGAAGCGAAAGGCAGTGCCGAAGCTGCGGATTCTCCGCCTGCACCCGCCGGATCATCGGCTCGAAGGCGAAATCGCCCTGGCGCTCGGGATAAATGCACGCGCTCGCCCCCGAGAGCTGCACGAACTGGTTGATTTCGGCGAAGCGGTGCGTCACGAGCGCGGCGATCGGAATCGCGCCGATCTTCTGCAGCGCGAAGTACAGCAGGACGAACTCGGCGATGTTCGGCAGCGCCGGCACCACGCGGTCGAGCGGCTTCAGGCCGAGCTCGAGGAGGTTGAGGGCGAGGTTGTCGGTGAGCTGGTCGATTTCGCGGTAGGTGTAGCGGCGCCCCGCGTCGACCAGGGCGATCCGATCCTCGAATTTCCGAAACACCACGGAAAATTCTTCGGCGAGCGACTTGTCCTGCCAATAGCCTTTCGCACGGTAACGCTGCGCGAATTCCGGCGGGAACGGCACCACGCCCGGCAGCATGTCAGGTCGAGGCCGTGAAGCCGCCGTCGATTACGACCACCTCGCCGGTGACGAATCGGTTCGACTGGATGAGGCTCATCATCGTTTCGGCTACGTCGTCGGCCGTCACCACGCGCTTGAGCGGGGTCGCCTTGGCCCGCTTCTCCATCAGGTCGGCGTACCTGTCCTTCAGCATGCGCTTCATCCAGTCGCCTTCCATCCAGCCCGGAGCAACCGCGTTGACCCGGATCTCGGGCCCCAGGTTCCAGGCGAGCGTCTTGGTGAGGTTGACGACCGCCGCCTTGGCCGCGGCATAGGGCAGAGGCTGCGGCCCGGGCCGAAGACCGACGATGCTCGCGGTATTGATGATGGAAGGATTTTCCCCCTTGCGAAGCAGAGGTAAAGCTGCCCGGGTGACCTGGAAGAGCCCCCGCACGTTGACCGCGAACACGCGGTCCCATTCCTCGAGCGACAGGGTCTCGAGGTCGCGCGGCTTCCAGGACGCCGTCGTGCCGGCGTTATTCACCAGCACGTCGAGCCTTTGAAATTTCTCCTCTACCGCGCGCAACATCGCCCTGACGCCTTGTTCGTCGCTGACATCGCAGCGCACAAGAAGCGTGCGCGCGCCGAGCTTTTCCGCCTCGGCGGCCGTTTCGCGCGCCGCCGTTTCACTCGAGCTGTAGTTGAGAGCAACATCGAAGCCGGCCCGCGCCAATGCGAGCACGGCGCTACGGCCGATGCCCGTGGCGCCGCCGGTGACAAGTGCGGCCTTTCTGGACGGCAAGGGGAACCCTGCTTAAGATCGGATCGACATGTCCACTCGAAATGCTAGCAGATGAGCACCGCCTCGATGAACCGTTATGGAATCGGTCAGCCCGTGCGCCGGGCCGAAGATCAGCGCTTCCTCACCGGCCGCTCGCGCTACGTCGACGACATCGAGCTGCCGCGCATGCTGCACGGCGCGGTCGTCATGTCGCCGCATGCGCACGCGCGCATCCGCGGCATCAATATCCAGCAAGCACTGGAATCCCCGGGGGTCGAGCTTGTCTTGACGGGTCAAGATGCCAAGGCCGACGGCTTGGGCGGCATCCCGCCGCTTTTCATGCCGGAGGACATGGGCGGGCCGAAGGGCTATCGCACCTTCAGGCCGCTGCTGGAGCCGGCGAAGGTCCGCCACGTCGGCGATCGCGTCGCATTCGTCGTCGCACGCACGCCGGAAGAGGCGCGCGTCGCCGCCGAGCTCGTCGAGGTCGACTACGAGCCGTTGCCGGCGGCGGTCAGCGTCGAGGACGCCGCGCGCGAAGGCGCGCCCAAAGTCTGGGACGACAACGCCGCGGGCAACCTTGCCTTCCCGCTCATGATGGGGAACAAGGAAGCGACCGACGCGGCGTTCGCCAAGGCGAGGCACAAGGTATCCGTGCGCCTCTATAACAACCGTATCAGCGCGAACGCCATGGAGCCCCGCGCGGCCATTGGTGATTTTTCAAATGATTCGTTTACGCTCCATACGAGCTCGCAGAACCCGCACGGCGCGCGCTCGGTGCTCGCGGGCGCCGTCTTCAAGATTCCCGAAACCCGGTTGCGGGTGATCTCGCCCGACGTCGGCGGTGGATTCGGCATGAAAGGCGACACCTATCCGGAGGACGGCCTGGTGCTGTGGGCTTCGCGCAAGCTCGGCCGTCCCGTGAAATGGGTGGCGACGCGAACCGAATCGCTGCTCGGCGACAACCACGGCCGCGACCAGCTCATCACCGCCGAGATGGCGCTGGACGAGAACGGCAAGATCCTGGCGGTGCGGGCGCAGGCGCTCCACGCGGTGGGCGCGTATGTGACGAACGCGGGCGTCGTGCCGGTGCTCTGTTCGCTACGCAACATCCCGAACGTCTACGTCGTGCCCGCGATGCTCGTGGCGAGCAAGGCGACTTTCACGCACACGACCCCGCTCGGGCCGTACCGTGGCGCCGGCCGTCCGGAAGCTTCCTACGTGATCGAGCGCCTGATGGACGAAGCCGCGCGCAAGCTCGATCTCGATCCGGTGGAGCTGCGCCGGCGCAACTTCATCCCGCCGAGCGCCATGCCGTACAACACCACCGCAGGGTGGACCGTCGGCGCGGCGGCGGGCTGGACCTACGACTCCGGCGAGTTCGCGCGGCTCACCGACCGTTGCCTCGAGCTTTCGGACTGGGACGGGTATACGCAGCGAAAACAGCAAACCGAGGCGCGGGGGAGGATGAGAGGACGGGCGCTCATCTATTACCTCGAGGACTCCG
>JBJMWH010000262.1:0-8601 GCA_045810245.1 Burkholderiales bacterium
ATCGTGCCGATCGGCATTTTTAGCGGGCTCGCAGTGGCGATGCTTTATCACCTGCACGTGAGGTGGCTGAACTGGTTCATCCGCGCCTACGTCGACTTCTTCCGCGCCTTTCCGCCGCTCGTGCTGCTGCTCTTTATCTATGGCGGGCTGCCCTTCCTCGGCATCGACCTGCCGCTCTTCGCCACCGTGGCGCTCGCGTTCCTGCTGAACACGTCGAGCTACTACGGCGAGATCTTCCGCGCGGGCCTGGAGAGCGTGCCGGCGGGGCAGGTCGAGGCCGCGCGCTCGACGGGCCTCTCGCGCTGGCAGACGATGGTGTGGGTGATCCTGCCGCAGGCGACGCGCAACGTGCTGCCGGACCTGGTCAGCAACACGCTGGAGGTGATCAAGCTCACCACGCTCGCCAGCGTGGTCGGCTTCACCGAGCTCCTCAACAATGCGCGCAACGTCCAGGCGCTCACCTACAACGCGACGCCGGTCGTCGCCGCCGCGCTCATCTATCTGATCATGCTCTGGCCGCTGGTGCGCCTCGTGTCGCGCCTCGAGCACAAGAGCATCGCGGTGCGCTAGCATCGCGTCATGGCGGCGATTCTGGTGATCAATCCCAATTCCACCGAGCCGATGACCCGCGTCATCGACGAGGCGTGCGAGCCGCTGCGCATCGTCGGCGGCCCGGCGATAGAGACCGCGACGCTCAAGGAGGGCCCGCCCGGCATCGAGACGCAGCAGCATGTCGACGGCCTTGTTGCGCCGCTCGTCTCGTTCGTACGCAAGCAGGAGCCGCGCTACGACGCCTTCGTCATCGCCTGCTACAGCGACCCCGGGCTGCATTCGGTGCGCGAGGCGACCAGAAAGCCGGTGCTCGGAATCGCCGAATGCGGCATCCTCACCGCGCTGACGCTCGGCCACAAGTTCGGCGTCCTCGCGATCCTCGAGAAGTCGATCCCGCGGCATCTGCGCTACATGGGCGCGCTCGGCGTCATGGATCGGCTGGCCGCGGAGCTCGCGATCGGGCTCGGCGTGGCCGAGCTTGCCGACGAGGGCCGCGCGCTCGGCCGCATGGCGCAGGTCGGCAACACGCTGCGCGAAGCTCACGGCGCCAACGTGATCGTCATGGGCTGCGCCGGCATGGCGCGCTACCGCAAGGCGCTGCAGCGCGCCGTCGGCGTGCCGGTGGTGGAGCCGACGCAGGCGGCCGTCGCGATGGCAATCGGCCGGGTGAGGTTGGGCTGGGAATGAGGGCTGGGATTGAGCGACGTCGTTCCCGTAGCGCCGCCTAAGACGCTGCGCGAGCTCTTCACCGGGTTCTTCTGGATCGGCGCGCGTTCGTTCGGCGGCGTCATGCCTTGGGCCTACCGCACCATGGTCGAGGAGCGGCGCTGGCTCACCCATGCCGACTTCACCGAGACCATCGGCCTGTGCCAGTTCCTCCCCGGGCCGAACATCGGCAACGCGTCGGTCGTGCTGGGCAAGCGCTGGTTCGGCCTGGCGGGCTCGATCGTCGCCTTTTTCGGGCTGATGGCGCTGCCCTTCATCTGGGTGCTCGGACTCTTCATCCTGTACAGCGACCTTTCCGCCAACGCGACGCTTCAGGCCGTGGTCACCGGCGTGGGCGCGGCGGGGGCGGGCCTTTTCATCGGCACCGCGGTCAAGCTCGGCCGCCCGCTCGCCCGAAAGCCGGCGGCGCTCGCGCTGATCATGGCGTGCTTCGTCCTCGTGGCCCTGGCGCGCGTCTCGCTCCTGATGGTCGTTCCCATCTTCCTCGGCGTCGCGGTGCTCGCAGCACGGCGGGGATGGCTATGAGCCTCGTCGAGCTGGGCCTCTACTTCGCGCTGCTGTCGCTGGTCTCCGTCGGCGGGCTACCGTCGGTGATGCCCGAGATGCAGCGCTACGTGGTCGATGTGAAGGCATGGCTCACGCCCGCGGATTTCATCCAGGCCTTTGCAGTCGGGCAGGCGGCGCCGGGCCCGAATGTCCTGATCGCGAGCCTCATCGGCTGGAAGGTCGCGGGCCTTCCGGGCGCCTTTGTCGCGCTCGGATCGATCTGCTTTCCCGCCGCGGTGATCGCATGGTGGGTCGCCGAGCTTTGGGACCGGTTCAAGGACTCGCCCTGGCGCAAGGCGATCCAGCGCGCCATCGCGCCGATCGTGGTCGGCATGATCCTCTCCGGCGGCGTGGTGCTCGCCACGCCGGGCTCCCCCGACTGGCGGCTGTGGCTCATCGCCGGCCTCGCCGCCGCCGGCATGCTCGCCACCAGCCTCAACCCGCTCTGGCTCCTCGGTGCCGGCGCAGTTCTCGGCGCCCTGCTTCTCTAAATCAGGGACAGTCCCTATTTATTTTTCCGTCGGGTGCCCGTCGCGCTTCCACCAATCGAGGCCGCCGATCAGCTCCTTGGTGCGAAAGCCGAGCTCGGTCATCTTCAGCGCGCCCTTGGTCGAGCCGTTGCATCCAATACCGTCGCAGTAGGTGACGACCAAGGCGTCGCGATCGATCACCGCGGTGGTTTCGCGGCTCATTTCGCGGTGAGGAAGGCTGATGGCGCCCGCGATGTGCTCGCGGGCGAAGGCCCGCCTCGAGCGCGCGTCGATCACCACGATGCGCTCGCCCGCCTCGCGCGCGAGCTTGAGGTCCCAGGAGTCGATCTCGAACTGGAGCTTGTTCCGGTAGTGCCTGAGCTGTTCGTCCATGGCGCGAGCCTGCACCCGAGGACTGCGCGCGTCTAGGAGAAAAATGCGCGGCGCAGGCGTCCCGGGGTGGTGCCGTGGATGCGCACGAACCAGCGGTTGAGGTGCGACTGGTCGGCATAGCCGCAGGCGGACGCGACCTCGGCGAGCGGCGTTCCGGCGAGGATCATCCGCCGCGCCTTGGCAATGCGCCTCGATTGCTGGTAGCGGTGCGGCGTCAGGCCATAACCCGCCTCGAAGCCGCGCAAGAGCCGGGTCGGCGAAACACCAATCACCTGGCAAAGACCATGAAGGCGCAGGGGCTCGCAGCAATGCGCATCGATCAGCTCGCGCACCTTCGAAAGCGCCGTCGGCGCCGCGCAATCGCGGTCCGCCTTGCCGAGGAGAATGTCGAGCGCGCCTGACAGCGCCTCCTCGATTCCGAGCTCCGAGCCGCAATCGATGGCATCGAACACCCGGCCGACGGCTTTCCGCGCGGGCGTATCGCGTCGCTGCACCGACGGAAAGATGCGCTCGCCCTCGACGAGAGAGGGATCGAGATACACCATCCGGTACGACCAGCCCTTTGGAGTCGCGGGCCCGCCGTCGTGCACCTCGCCCGGATTGAACATCGGCACCGCGCCCGGCTCGAAGAACTGCCTCGAGCGCCGGACCTCGCATCGCTCAACGCCACTCAGGATGAGCCCGAACGCGTACGTGTCGTGAAAATGCCGCTCGAAGCCCTTGCGCAGCCCTGTTGCACTCAGCGTGTCGACGCCGCCAACCGCCCGTACCGGACCGTACTCGATCTGCGTCGCCGACTCGTGTTTCATGCGTTTCAAAAAATGCTGACTGTCACCATTTTGCTTGAAAAACGTGGTCTGTCCCTGATTAAGGCAATTCGCCGGGCAGGTTGAAGCGCTGCCGGGTAGTGCAGTAGCGGCTGCCGAAAAGGCGCCCGATCGGCCGGTAGTGCTGCTCGGAGATGCGCTTGGTCGCCGGCTCGATGATGCCCTCGCGGGCGTGCACCAGCAGGATCTCGCCGAGCACGAGCTCGCGCGTGGCGCTGATCTCGAGCAAGCGGAACAGGCGGCACTCGAGGCAGGCCGCCGCCTCGGCGATGCGCGGGTGGCGCACGAGCGCCGCGGGCGACTCGGTGAGCCCGGCGCGTCGGAACTCGCTCTCCTCCTCGGGCAGCTCCTCGCTCGAGAGGTGCATCGCGTTCGCGGTGGCCTCGTCGACCAGGTTGACCACGAACTCGCCCGTGCGGCGGATGTTCTTCAGCGTGTGCTTCAGCGCGCCGTCGCTCGAGCGCGGGTTGATGCCCACCACGCAGAGCGGCGGGTCTTCGCTGAATACGTTGAAGAAGGAGAACGGCGCGCAATTGGCGACGCCGTTCGCGCTGCGGGTCGAGATCCACGCGATCGGCCGCGGGATCACGAGCCCGATGAGCAGCTTGTAGGTTTCGACAGGCTTGAGCTCGGCGAGCCTGAGGTCCATCAAGCCCGCTTCCACACCTGCCGCTCGCGCGAGGCGAGGAGCGGCACCGCCTCGGCGACGTATTTCTTGAAGTGCGGCGTCTGCTGGTGCGCCTCGAAGGCCTGCTCGTCGTTGTAGATCTCGTAGAGCATCACCCGGGTGGCGTCCTTCGGGTCGACCAGCACGTCGAACTGTTTGCAGCCGGGCTCCTTGCGCGCCTCACGCGCGTTCTCGAGCGCCTTCGTCATGAACGCCTCCACGTTCTCCGGCTTGATCCTGAGGTTGACCTGCAGCACGAACATTGATCGCTCCTTTGTGATCTTTACGCGTCGTTGGCGGGCGTGATCTCGGCGCCGGTGCGCTCGACGATGAGGCGGTAGTGCTCGGGGCGGCGGTGCGCCGCGAAGTTGAACATGGTGCGCTTCAGGTCGACGGCGAGGTCGATGTCGGCATCGCACACGATCACCTCGTCGTCCTCGGTCTGGCTCTTCACCGCGATCTCGCCGGTAGGCGCGACGATGAGCGAATGGCCGAACATGCGGAAGCCGTCCTCGTAGCCGCACTTAGCGGTCTGGATCAGCCAGGTCGCATTCTGGAACGCCATCGCCTGCGCCATGATGAGGTGATGGTGCACGCGCAGCGCCGGCGGCTCGGGGTAGTGCAGGTTCTCGGTGGGCGTGTTGAAGCCGAGCGCCACGATCTCGGCGCCCTGCAGGGCGAGCACCCGGAACGCCTCGGGCCAGCGCCGGTCGTTGCAGATCAGCATCCCGGCGATCGTGTCCATGAAGCGCCAGACGCGGAACCCGAGGTCGCCGACCTCGAAGTATTTCTTCTCGAGGTGCTGGAACGCCGCCTTCGGCTTGTGCTCGGCGTGGCCGGGCAGGTGCACCTTGCGGTACTTGCCGACGATCGCGCCGTCCGGGGAGACCAGGATCGCGGTGTTGAAGCGCTGGCCCTGCGGCGTCAGCTCGGCGTAGCCGACATACAGGCCGATGCCCAGCTTTTTCGCCTCGTCAAAGAGCGCGGCAGTCTCCTTGGAGGGTAGCGTCGATTCGAAATAGCGGCGCTCGACCTCCGCCTGATCTTCCATCCACCATCGCGGAAAGAACGTGGTGAACGCGAGCTCCGGGAAAACGACGAACTTTGCTCCCATGCCGTGCGCCTGGCGCAGCAGCTCCACCATCCGCCGCGTGGCGACGCTGCGCGAGTCGGACCGGTTCAGCGGGCCGAGCTGCGCCGAGGCGATCTTCAGCTTTCTCATCCGATGAGCTTCCCCAGTATCGCCGCGGGCCCGTCGCGCAGCTTCGCCGCGGCCGCCGGCGCGGGGATGCCGCGGGCGATGAACTTGCCGCTGCCTTTCCCGACCATCAGCTTTTCTTCGTGGACGCTCAAACGCCCCCTGGAGAGCACCGTGGTCGGCCAGCCGGTCAGCGTCATCCCCTCGTACGGAGTGTAGCCGACGTTGTCCTTCATCATCGCCGCCGTGAGCGTCACCCGTTTCTCAGGATCCCATATCGCGAGGTCGGCGTCGCTCCCGATTTCGATGCTGCCCTTCCGCGGCAGAAGACCGTACATCCTTGCGTGGTTGGTCGCCGTCAGCGCAACGAACTCCTGCAGCGAGATGCGCTTCTTGCCGACGCCTTCCGAGAAGAGCAGCGGCAGGCGCACCTGCAGGCCCGGGACGCCGTTCGCCATTTCCTTGAACGTGGTCTCGGCGCCCTTCGGCAGCTTGCCCGATTCGTCGAAGCGGTATGGCGCGTGGTCGGAGGAGACCACCTGGAAGGTCCCGTCCTTGAGCCCCGCCCAGACAGCCTCCTGCGAAGCCTCGTCGCGCGGCGGCGGGCTGCAGCACCACTTCGCCCCCTCGAGGCCGGGCCGGTCCGCGTCGCTCGCCTTGAGGAACAGGTACTGCGGGCAGGTCTCGGCGAAGACGCGCGCGCCGAGCGTCTGCGCCGCCCGGATGGTGCGCACCGCCTCGCCTCCGGAGACGTGAACGATGAGCACCGGCACATCCAGCAGACGCGACAGCGCCACCACGCGGTTCGTGGCTTCGGCCTCGGCGATCGGATGGTGCGCGTCCATGTGGAACTTCGGCGAGCGGTGGCCGCGCTCGAGCAGGCGCTTGGTGAGCCACTGGATGATCTCGTGGTTCTCGGCGTGCACCATCACCAGCGCCTTCTCGCGGTCCGCCGCCGCCAGCACGTCGAGCATCTGGCCGTCGCTGAGACGCAGGAGCTCGTAGGTCATGTAGACCTTGAACGAGGTGATGCCGCGCTTCACCATTTGCGGCAGTTCCGCATCCAGAGCATGCGGCGTCGGATCGGCGATGATGAGATGAAAACCGTAGTCGATGACCGCCTTCTCGGCGGCGCGCTTCGCGTAATCGTCGACCACCGCGACGATCGAATCGCCGCGGTGCTGCGCCGCGAACGGAATGATGGTCGTGGTGCCGCCGAACGCCGCCGCGACCGTCGCGCTGTAGAAGTCGTCGGCGCACATCTTTCCGCTCGAAGAGAGCTGCTCGACGTGGCAGTGGCTGTCCACGCCGCCTGGCATGACGAGCTTGCCGTTCGCCTCGATTTCCCTCGCCCCAGTAAGGCCGGGTCCGATCGCCGCGATCTTTTCGCCCTGGATCCCGACATCCGCGCGCAGCGTCTTTTCCGCGGTGACGACGGTGCCGCCGCGGATCACGAGGTCGAAGGACATGGAGTCGATTTTCCTATAAATTACCAGTAGCAAAAGCAGGTAACAAAAAAGCAGGTAACAAGCAGGTAACCGAGAGGGAGGAGGACATGGAGCAGGTACAACCGAAGCTGCTATTCCCGCAGTTGCAGTCGTTCTACCGGTGCGTGGAGCCGCTGTCCTGGGCGCTCATCCGCATCACCGCCGGGCTGATGCTCATCCCGCACGGCTGGCCCAAGCTCATGATGGGCATCACCGCCACCGCCAACATGGCGCTGGTGAAGCGCGGCATCGCGCCCGCCGAGCCGCTCGCCATCGCGCTCATCGCCATCGAGACCCTCGGCGGCCTGTGCATCGCCCTGGGGCTTTTCACGCGGTTCTGGGCGGCGGCGGCGGCGATCGAGATGTGCGTGATCGTCTATCACCACATGCCGAAATTCGGCTGGAGTCAGGGCGGCTACGAATACCCGCTCTTCTGGGGCCTCGTCATACTCGCCATCGCGCTGCGCGGCGGCGGACCGTACTCGCTCGACCGCGCGATCGGCCGGGAGCTGTGAGCGTTGGGGCTATAATCCACCCCTCGCGCCCGTAGCTCAGTTGGATAGAGTACCTGGCTAAGAACCAGGGGGTCGTGGGTTCAAATCCTGCCGGGCGCGCCAAATTCCGGCTGCAGCATCAACGGCCTGAAGCCAACACTGCTTCGGGCCGTCTTACGCGCTTTCAGATAGTTGAACCGGCCGGCCTGGCGCCGAAGTCGTGTCGGATGCGCCGCTGCTCACCAGCCTGAACCACCATGTACGTCAGATACGGCTTCCGCGATCCGCTGCGAATCTCGATGCGATGCATTCCCGGCTCGAGAACGAGCGCCCTGATCGGCGGTGTCGTGCCGTGGTGCTTGCCATCAATGTAGAGCTCGCCGCGCGGCGATACCGCGATGATGAGCCTCGCGGTGCCCCCAGGCTGCGGCTTCGAGATTTTCGCCCTCGGTTGTGGTGCCCGCGGCGCCTCTTGCGCGGACGCAGTGCCGGCTGTTGCGGGTTGCTCAGACTCGCGGGTCGGCAAGCTCTCAGTTCTTGCCGGAGGGCTGGGTTCCGCCACGAGCGGTTTCGACGGCAACGGGTTCGGCGCGGATGCGATGCCCAATGACTCTTGCTCCGCTCTCGCATCGCCCATTGCGCGCGGCGGTGATGCCTCCGGCGCAGCGGCCGCGGTCGCCGGCGCTTCTTGCATACGGGTCGCGGCGGTGCGTGGCTCGCTTGGGGCTGGCGAGTAATACGAGAAGAAGGTAAGTCCAAGCACTGCGAGCATTAGGACGAGTGCCGCCAAGCCTGCCGCGCGAGATCCAGAAGACCGTTTCGGCACCGGTCCGCGGTCCATCATGAACCTTGCATCGTGCTCGTCGAGCCGAAGGGCATCCGGCATCGGCGCGTGGTCGCGGCATGCGTTCGGGTCGGGCGTCCGCAGGCCGGGTTCGCGTTCGGCTGCAGGTTGGGGCGCCGCCGGCTCGGATTGGTTTGCCGCGGGCGTCCGCGGCTTGGGCTCGGCCCCGCCCTGCAGGCGTGCAGTCGGCTCACCGGATCCCGCGCCCGTGCCGGGCCCCAGCCCGAGTCCTTCCTCGAGGCGCTGCAAGTCGCGGAGCAGGATGCGGGCGTCGGCGACCCGCTCGTCCGGATGCCCGGCAAGCAGGCTGGCAATGATCCCGTCAAGTGCGCTTGGAACGTGCGGGTTCACCGCGCTCGGCAGCGGCGGCTCGGCATGGAGAATGTTCTCCATGATT
>JBJMWH010000263.1:0-2910 GCA_045810245.1 Burkholderiales bacterium
GCGATGAGCGACGAGGAGATCATCGCCGAGCTGCTCGAGGTGCGCGGCATCGGGCGCTGGACCGCGGAAATGTTCCTCATCTTCAGCCTGCTGCGCCCGGACGTGTTTCCGCTCGACGACCTGGGACTGCAGAAGGGCATCCGGGTGGCTTATTTCGCGAACCGCAAGGTGGCGCTCTCGAGCCTGCGGCGCATCGGCGAGCGCTGGCGGCCGTGGCGCTCGGTGGCGACCTGGTACCTGTGGCGCTCGCTCGACCCGGTGCCGGTAGAATACTGAGACAAGAAGAAAGGGGCCCGCAGGACGCGCATGAGCAAGGTCCTCGCAGATCCGATCGATCAGGGCGCTTTGAGCTCGGACGCCGCGCGCGGAAGCAAAGCCGTGCGCATCGGCGGGCTGCTCATGGCGGCGGGCACGGCGCTCCTCGTGTGCCTCTCGCTCTTCGTGTGCGCGTTCCTCGATTTCCTGCCATGGCAGGTTGCCATCCAGGGCACCTCGGGCGTCGTGGCGCTGGTGGCGGCCTTCTACGTACTCATGCGCACCGGCTTCAACCGGCGCTTCAGCGACCCGAGCCTGGCCACCGAGCAGGCCGCCGCGGCGATCCTGTTTCTCGCCTATATCATGTACCACGCCGAGCCGGCGCGCGAAGCGCTTACCTTGTTCTACATGGTGGTGATGCTTTTCGCCGCGCTGCGCCTGAGCGCCGCGCGCCTCGCTGCGCTCGCGATCCTCGCGCTGGCCGCGCACGGAACGATGCTTCACTTCTCGTACCTGCGCGACGAGGAAGCCATGGACTTCGAAGGCGCGGCCACGCAGTTCGCCGTGCTCATGGTGACGCTACCCTGGTTTGCGGCGATGGGCGGCTACGTGAACCGTCTGCGCACCGGCCTTGGCGAGAGCAACCGGCGGCTGGAGGATGCACTGGAGCGCATCCGCGAGATCGCCATCCGCGACGAGCTCACCGGGACCTACAACCGGCGCTTCCTCATGGAAAGCCTCGCGCGCGAGCTGGCGCGGGCCGGACGCAGCGGCGGCGGCTTCTCGGTGTGCGTCATCGACGTCGACCATTTCAAGGCGGTGAACGATTCGCTGGGCCACGCCGCGGGCGACGGCGTGCTGAAGGAGGTGGCGCAGATCGCGGCCCGGGGATTGCGCGCCATCGACGTCTTCGGCCGCTTCGGCGGCGAGGAGTTCTTGCTCCTGCTCCCGGACACCGACCGGGCCGGGGCAAGTGTCGTCGCCGAGCGCATTCGCGCCGCGGTGGCGGCCGAGACTCGGGTCACCGTGACCGTGGGCGTCGCGCAACGCGGCCGGGACCAGACCACGGCCGCGGTGCTGGCCGGCGCCGACCAGGCCCTGTACCGGGGCAAGGCGCTCGGGCGCAACAAGGTCGTTGTACAAGGTTAGAATCGCGCGCCAGTGAAGACCACCTTCCTCGAGTTCGAGCAGCCGATCGCCGAGCTGGAAACCAAGATCGAGGAGCTGCGCTACGTGCAGGACGACTCGGCGGCCGATATCTCCGACGAGATCCAGCGCCTCACCAAGCGCAGCCAGAGCCTGACCAAGGACATCTACGGCAAGCTCACGCCGTGGCAGGTGTCGCAGGTGGCGCGCCATCCGCAGCGCCCCTTCACGCTGGACTACATCCAGGCGCTGTTCACCCATTTCGAGGAGCTGCACGGCGACCGCTCCTTCGCCGACGATCCTTCGATCGTGGGCGGCCTGGCGCGCTTCGCCGGCGAGCCGTGCGTGGTCATCGGCCACCAGAAGGGCCGCGACACCAAGGAAAAGATCCTGCGCAACTTCGGCATGCCCAAGCCCGAGGGCTACCGCAAGGCGCTGCGCCTCATGCACCTGGCCGAGAAGTTCCAGCTTCCGGTGTTCACCTTCATCGACACCCCCGGCGCGTATCCGGGCATCGACGCCGAGGAGCGCGGGCAATCCGAGGCCATCGGCCGCAATCTCTTCGAGATGGCCCGGCTGCGCACCCCGGTCATCGTCACCGTGATCGGCGAGGGCGGCTCCGGCGGCGCGCTCGCCATCGCGGTCGGCGACCTCATCCTCATGCTGCAGTACGCGACCTACTCGGTGATCTCGCCCGAGGGCTGCGCCTCGATCCTCTGGCGCAGCGCCGAGATGGCGCCCGACGCCGCCGAGGCGCTCGGCATCACCGCGAGCCGCCTGAAGACCCTCGGCCTGATCGACAAGATCGTCCCCGAGCCGCTCGGCGGCGCGCACCGCGACCCGCAGGCCACCGCCCAGTCGCTGCGCAAGGCGCTCGCCGAGGCGCTCAAGCAGCTGCAGGGAAAGAAGCCGAAGGAGCTCGTCGAGGAGCGCCTCGAGCGGCTGATGGGCTATGGCAAGTTCAAGGAAGCCGGCGAGCGCTAGCGGGAAGCAGGGGAGCGCTAGCGCTCAGGCGTTCCTGCAGGCGCACGGGAAGAAGCGCATCGCGCTCGCCCTTTCCGGCGGCCTCGACTCGGTCGTCCTGCTCCACCTCCTCAAGCATCATCCCGGCATCAGCGCCGTCCACGTTCACCACGGCCTGAGCCCGAACGCCGACGCCTGGGCCACGTTCTGCCGCCGGTTGTGCAAGCAATGGGGTATTCCCCTGAAAATCTCCAAGGTGAAAGTCCGCCGCTCTGGAAAGGGCTTGGAGGCGGCAGCGCGCGAAGCGCGCTACGCAGCGTTCGCGAGACTCAAGGTCGATGTGATCGCGCTGGCGCACCACCTCGACGACCAGGCCGAGACGGTGCTCATGAACCTCCTGCGCGGCGCGGGCCTGCGCGGGGCGGGCGGCATGCGGCCGCTCGCGCGGTTCGAGGGCAAGCTGCTCGCGCGTCCGCTCCTGGAGATTCCGCGGAAGGACCTGGAAAGCTATGCGCGCCTGCATCGGCTGCAGTGGATCGAGGACGA
>JBJMWH010000264.1:0-2646 GCA_045810245.1 Burkholderiales bacterium
GGCATGAACATGTCGCTCACGATCAGCGCCGGCGGATTCTTGCCCAGCTCGGCCGTCCCGGCGCAGCAGTTCGTCGCTCGGCGCACGCGGTAGCCTGCGCCCTCGAGCCAGTCGGTCACCAGGTCGCGCAGGATCGCATCGTCGTCGATGACGAGGATGTCGCCCGGGCGCTTTGAGGGATCGGTGGCCACAGCGAGCATTCCATAGGGTGCCGATTGCGTGTAATTTACATGCAACCTGAGGGCCCATTACACCTGTAACGCCCAACCGTAGGGTTTTCTAGACTCTCGGGGCCGTGAATGCAACCATGACCACGCTATTGCAACCCCAGCCCCATGCGGCACTGCCGCACGTCCTGGTCGTCGACGACGATCCCACGATCCGCGAGCTCGTGTCCGACTACCTCGGAAAGAACGAGTTGCGCGTGACGGCCGTCGCCGACGGCCGCTCGATGCAGGAGATTCTCGCCGACCAGGTCGTCGACCTGGTGGTGCTCGACCTCAAGCTGAGGGGCGAGGACGGCATGGCGCTCGCGAGGCGCCTGCGCGACGAATCCGAGATCCCGATCGTGATGCTCACCGGCCGGGCCGAGGAAGCCGATCGCGTCATGGGCCTCGAGCTCGGCGCCGACGACTATCTCACCAAGCCTTTCAGCACGCGCGAGCTGCTTGCGCGTATCCGCAGCATCCTTCGCCGCCGCCATGCCGAGGTGCGCCAGGGCAAGCCCGAGGGCATCCGCGCCTACCGCTTCGACGGTTGGGAGCTGAACCTCAACATGCGCAGGCTCACGGCGCGCGACGGCCGGCCCGTCCCACTCAGCAACGGCGAATTCAGCCTGCTCGTGGTCTTGCTCGGCGCGCCGAACCGCATCCTTTCGCGCGACCAGCTCCTCGATCTGTCGCGGCTGCATAACGACGAGGTCTTCAACCGCTCGGTGGACGTGCAGATCATGCGCCTGCGGCGCAAGATCGAGCCCGATCCGGCGGAGCCGCGCTACATTCGCACGGAGCGCGGCGCGGGCTACCTCTTCGGCGTCCCGGTCGAAACCGTTTACTGAGCTGTTCGCAGGCGCTAGCCTGCAACCGTGAAGGTCGAAGCGGTCACGTTCGCCGGCAGCGACGGGCAGAGGCTTGCGGCTCGCCTCGATGGGCCCGACGACGACCCTGTCGCGTACGCATTGTTCGCGCACTGCTTCACGTGCGGCAAGGACGTGTTCGCCGCAGCCCGGATCGCCCAACACCTGACCGAGCACCGCGTCGCCGTGCTGCGCTTCGACTTCACCGGCATCGGTGCGAGCGAAGGCGAGTTCGCCAACACCAACTTTTCCTCCAACGTCGCCGACCTGGTCGCGGCAGCCGCGCACCTGAAGCGAGCGTACCAGGCCCCGGCGCTGCTCATCGGTCACAGCCTCGGCGGCGCAGCGGTCCTGGCCGCCGCCCTCGAGGTACCCGACTCAAAGGCCGTCGTCACCATCGCGGCGCCGAGCGATCCTCGCCATGTCACCGGGCTTTTCGCCGAGCGGGTGGCGGAAATCGAAGCCCACGGCGAGGCCCAAGTGCAGCTCGCCGGGCGAACGTTCAGGATCCAGCGCCAGTTTCTCGCGGATGTGGCGGAGCAGAATCTCGCGTCGAGGATCGCGCGCTTGCGGCAGGCGCTCCTCGTGATGCACTCGCCGCGCGATACGACGGTCGACATCGGCAATGCGACCCGCATCTTCATGGCGGCCCGGCATCCCAAGAGCTTCGTTTCTCTCGATCGGGCCGACCACCTGCTCAGCGCGCGAGCGGACGCCGTTTACGCGGCGAGCGTGATTGCCGCGTGGGCGCAACCGTACATCGCGCGGGTATAGTAGGGCGCGATGCCCTACTCGGTCGAAGGCAAGCTGGTGGTTGCAATCTCGTCGCGGGCGCTGTTCGACTTCGAGGAGGAGAACCGCGTATTCGAGCGCGACGGCGAGAGTGCGTATATCAACCTGCAGTTCGCGCGGCTCGACGTACCGGCGCGCGAGGGCGTCGCCTTCCCGCTGGTGAAAAAGCTCCTCGCCTTCAACACGGCCAGGGCGCAGCGCGTCGAGGTGGTGATCCTTTCGAAGAACGACCCGGTTTCCGGCTTGCGCGTCTTCCGCTCCGCCGCGAAAGCGGGGCTGCCGCTCGAGCGCGGCGTGTTCACGAGAGGGCGCACGCCCTACAAGTACCTCGACGCGCTGAAGGCCAACCTGTTTCTGTCGGCGAACGAAACCGACGTCATGAGCGCGCTCGACGCAAAGTGCCCGGCGGCGCGCGTGTATCCCGAATCAGCGCAGGCGGCGAGCCGCCACGCCCACGAGGTGCGCATCGCCTTCGACGGGGATGCGGTGCTCTTCTCCGACGAGGCCGAGCGCGTCTACCAGCGCGACGGCCTGGAGGCGTTCACCCGCCATGAGGCGGCGAACGCGCTTCAACCCCTTCCGCCGGGCCCGTTCAAGCCTCTCCTCGAAGCGCTGCATCGGCTGCAGACCGCAGCTCGCACCGAGAAGGATTTCCCCATGAAAGTGCGCACCGCTCTCGTCACCGCGCGCAGCGCGCCCGCGCACGAGCGCGCGGTGCGCACGCTGATGGAGTGGAACATCGCGGTGGACGAGGCGATGTTCCTCGGTGGCCTGGATAA
>JBJMWH010000265.1:0-4919 GCA_045810245.1 Burkholderiales bacterium
GAGCGAGAACATCAGCGCGCTCGCCCGCGTATCGGTTTCCCTCGGCGCGGTCGACGTGACGGCGCTCGGGGCGGATCTGGCCCTCGCGGTCGCCCCAATGGTGGTCACCGCCGAAGGATTTCCGCCCGACGGCGGGCCCAAGCTCACCTCGTCGGATTACCCCGGCGCACTGACCATGATCGTGAAGCGCACGCCGGAGGGCCTGCGTCTGATTCACGAGCACCACAGCGTGCGCGCGCTCGCAACGGCCAAGGGCGCCTGAGTACCTGGAACGTATACGACAAGACCTCGAACGGAGACGACATGAAAAGATCCCGCGTTTTGTTCGCCGTCGCCGCGTTGCTCGTGACGCTCGGCGCCTCCGCCGCCGAGTATCCCGCCCCGCAGGAAGGGAGCTGGATCGCGCGCGACTTCCGCTTCCATACCGGTGAGACGCTGCCGGAGCTGCGGCTGCACTACACGACCGTGGGTGCGCGCAGCGGCGAGCCGGTGCTGGTCCTGCACGGCACCACCGGGTCGGGCGCGGGGTTCCTGACGCCGGCGTTCGCGGGCGAGCTCTTCGGACCGGGACAGCCGCTCGACGCGAGCCGCTACTTCATCATCCTGCCCGACGCCATCGGCACCGGGAAGTCGACCAAGCCCTCCGACGGCATGCGCATGAGCTTCCCGAAGTACAACTACGACGACATGGTGCAGGGCCAGTATCGCCTGGTGCGCGAGCACCTCGGGGTGAAGCACCTGCGGCTGGTGATCGGCAACTCGATGGGCGGCATGCAGACCTGGATCTGGGCGCAGAAGTATCCCGACTTCATGGACGTCGCGGTGCCCATGGCGTCGCTGCCGACCGAGATGTCGGGCCGCAACTGGATGATGCGCCGCCTGCTCTCGGAGTCGATCCGCAACGACCCGGAATGGATGAACGGCAACTACACGAAGCAGCCGCGCGGGTTCCAGCTCGCGTCGGTGTTCTTCGCGGTCGGGACCAACGGTGGCAACCAGGGCCTGTACAAGGCAGCGCCCACGCGCGAGAAGGCAGACCAGGTCCTCGACCAGCGGCTGAGCGCACCGTTCCGCGGCGACGCGAACGATCACCTGCTGCAGTGGGAATCCTCGCGGGACTACAACCCCTCGCCCGGCCTCGAGCGCATCGGCGCCGTGCTCCTCGCCATCAACTCCGCCGATGACGAGCGCAACCCGCCCGAGCTCGGCGTGCTCGAGCGCGAGATCAAGCGCGTGAAGAAGGGCCGCGCCTTCGTGATCCCGGCGAGCAGCGAGACCTTCGGCCACGGCACCACCGGGCAGGCGAAGTTCTGGAAAAAGGAGCTGGCGGAGCTCCTGCAAGGCGCTCCGCGCCGCGGCGAGTAAATTGAATCAAGCGTACGCGGCAAGCGAGCCGGCGCGCGAGGAGATCGACGCCCTTCAGGGCCCGGCGCTGCTCGAGTTCGGTAGTCCGTGGTGCGGCTGGTGCAGACGGGCCGAACCGCTCATCGCCGACGCGCTCGCCGCACATCCCGCCGTGCGCCATATCAAGATCGCCGACGCGAGCGGCCGGCGCCTCGGCCGCTCGTTCGGCGTGAAACTGTGGCCGACGCTCGTGTTCCTGCGCGACGGCGTGGAAGCGGCTCGGCTGGTGCGGCCCCACGGCGCCGGCGCGATTCGCGAAGCGCTTGCCCAGATCGACCGTTAGGCGCCGAAGCTTATCGCTGTCGCCTACGGCACTACAGCCCATTCGAGTTACCCTGCAGACTGATGGAAACCCTGCGGCCGCTGGCGGCGGACTGGCTGGTAGGCGGCGGCGAGATGGGCGCGCGCATCCGTGCCCATGACTGGTCGCGCAGTCCCCTGGGCCCGATGGAAGGCTGGCCCCAGAGCCTGCGCAGCGCGCTCAGCATCTGCCTCGGGTCGCGCTTTCCGATCGTGCTCTATTGGGGCGCGGAGCGCGCCGTCCTCTACAACGACGCGTACGCCGAGATCCTCGGCAAGAAGCATCCGTGGGCGCTCGGCCGACCGTGCCGCGAAGTATGGTCCGAAATCTGGGACGTGATCGCGCCGATGCTCGACGGCGTGGTGGCGAGCGGGGAGGCGACCTGGTCGGACGATCAGCTGCTCCTTCTCGAACGGCGCGGTTATCCGGAGGAGTGCTACTTCTCCTTCTCGTTCAGCCCGGTCGGCGGAGCAAGCCAGCAGACCGAGGGCGTCTTCACCGCAGTGATCGAGACCACGCGCCGTGTGCTGGGCGAGCGACGACTGCGCACCCTGCGAGACCTTGCTGCGCGCGCGGCGCTCGCCAAGGGCGAGGACGACGCGTGGCGCGCCGCTGCTGCGGCGGCCGCGGACAATCCCGCCGATTTGTCGTTTGCTCTGTTGTACCGAACCGACATGGAAGAGTCGGTGGCTCGCCTCGCCGCGGCCCATGGCGTCGAGCATCCGGCGTCGGCAATCGATCTTCCGTGCGAGCGCTTCGAAGGCGCGCTCGTGCTGCCGGTCGCGCGGCCCGGCGTCGCCCCTTACGGGTATCTTGTCGCCGGGATAGGCTCGCGGCGCACGCTCGACGAGGAGTATCGGGGTTTTCTAGCGCTGGTCGCCGATCAGGTCGCAACCGGAATCGCCAACGCGCGCGCCCACGAAGAGGAGCGCAGGCGCGCCGCGGCGCTCGCCGAGCTCGACCGCGCGAAGACCGCTTTCTTCAGCAACGTCAGCCACGAGTTCCGTACTCCGCTCACGCTGATGCTCGGCCCGCTGGAGGATCTGCAGGCTGCCGCCCTGCCCGAGCCGAGCCGCGCGCTGGTCGCGGCGGCGCAGCGAAACGGCCAGCGCCTGCTCAAGCTCGTCAACTCGCTGCTCGACTTCGCCCGCATCGAGGCGGGGCGAGTACAGGCGTCGTACGAGCCGACCGATCTCGCCGCGCTCACCGCCGATCTCGCAGCCAACTTCCGCTCCGCCTGCGAGCGCGCCGGGCTGCGGCTCACGGTCGATTGTGCGCCGCTCGCGCAGCCTGCCTACGTCGACCGGGAAATGTGGGAAAAGATCGTCCTGAACCTGGTCTCGAACGCGTTCAAGTTCACGCTCGCCGGAGCGATCGATGTCGCCCTGAAGGAAACTGACGGGCACCTCCAGCTCACGGTAAGCGACACCGGAAGCGGCATTCCGGCCGAGGAGCTGCCGCACATGTTCGAGCGCTTCCACCGCGTGCAGGCCGCGCGCGGCCGCAGCCACGAGGGCAGCGGCATCGGCCTCGCGCTGGTGAACGAGCTGGTGAAGCTCCATGGCGGGTCGATCGCCGTGGCAAGCACTCCGGACCAGGGCTCGCGCTTCACGGTCACGCTGCCGAAAGGCAGCGCGCATCTTCCGGCCGAGCACGTCAAGGCGCCGCGCGAAGCGTCTTCGACCGCCGAGCGCGCCGGCGCCTATGTCGCCGAGGCCCTCGGCTGGCTACCCCACGGCGTCAGCGCCTCGCCCAGCCGTCCCAAGAATGCGCAGCGCATCGTGGTAGCGGATGACAACGCCGACATGCGCGAATACGTGCGGCGGCTGCTCATCGATCAGTACGAGGTCGAAGCGGTCGGCGACGGCCGCGCCGCGCTGGCGGCGGCGCGCGCACGCCGGCCGGAGCTCATCATTTCCGACGTGATGATGCCGCAGCTCGACGGCTTCGGCCTCATCCGCGAGCTGCGCGCCGACCCGCAGCTTGCCGCGATCCCGGTGGTGCTGCTCTCCGCGCGCGCCGGGGAAGAAGCGCGCCTCGAGGGCCTGGGCAAGGGCGCCGACGACTACCTGGTGAAGCCCTTCAGCCCCCGCGAGCTGCTGGTGCGCGTCGGCGCGCTGGTGAGGTCGGCCGAGCTGCACCGCACGGCGATCGAGGCACGCGCGCAGTTCGAGACCCTGCTCAACGAGGCGCCGCTCGGCGTCTACCTCGTCGACCAGGATTTCCGCATCGCCGCGGTGAATCCGGTCGCGGCACCGACATTCGGCGCCATTCCCGGCCTGATCGGGCGCGACTTCGACGAGGTGATCCACATCCTCTGGCCGAACGCGTACGCGGACGAGATCGTGCGGATTTTCCGCCGCACGCTCGAGACCGGCGAGCCGCACATCGAGCCCGAGCACATCGAGCAGCGCCTCGACCGCGGGGTCACCGAGTACTACGAGTGGCGGGTGAGCCGCATCCCGCTGCCAGGGAACCGGCGCGGCGTGGTGTGCTACTTCCGCGACATCTCGAAGGCGGTGACGACGCGCGAGGCGCTGCGCGAGGCCGACAGCCGCAAGGACGAGTTCCTCGCCACGCTCGCGCACGAGCTGCGCAACCCGCTCGCGCCGCTGCGCAGCTCGCTCGACGTGCTGAGCATGGCGGCCGCGCAGGGCGCTGCGCCGGGACCGGCGCTCGAGATCATGGAGCGGCAGCTGTCGCACCTCGTGCGCCTGGTCGACGACCTGATGGAGCTCTCGCGCATCACCCGCGGCAACTTCGAGCTGCGCAAGGGACCGGTGCGGCTCGACGCGGCGCTGCGCAGCGCGATCGAGGCGTGCGAGCCCCTGATCCGGGCCGGCGGCCACCGTCTCAACCTCTCGCTGCCGGCGGACCCGATCGTCCTCGACGCCGACCCGGTGCGCCTCGCGCAGGTCTTCGGCAACCTGCTCAACAACGCCGCCAAGTACTCCGAGCACGGCGGCACCATCAGCGTAAACGCCGGCGCCGAAGGGCTCGAGGCGGTGGTGAGCATCGCCGACACCGGCGACGGCATCGCGCCGGAGTCCCTGCCGCTGCTCTTCAACATGTTCGTCCGCGGCAGCCAGAGCGCGCACCGCAACCAGAGCGGGCTCGGCATCGGCCTGCCGCTCGTGCGCCGCCTGGTGGAAATGCACGGCGGCCGCGTCGAGGCCGAAAGCGAAGGCCCCGGCAAGGGCAGCCGGTTCACGGT
>JBJMWH010000266.1:0-8846 GCA_045810245.1 Burkholderiales bacterium
GCCCGGGAAGCCGGTCCCGGTCGAGCTCGCCGACGGAAGGAAGCTCGCGGTCTCCCTCTTCGGCGCCATGACGCTGCGGGCGGCAGATGCGGACGAGAAGGGCCGGTTCGTGAGCTTCGACTACGGCGAGGGCGCAGTGACGGCGCTCGTCGGCCTGCATTTCGCCCGCAACCCGCTCGTCGGCACGGAGGACAACGCCGATTTCCTCTGGCACCTCCTCAGCCTGACGCCCGCGGCCGAGCTGCAGATCTATCTGCGCCCGGAGCGCCTGTCGCTGTGGGGATTTCTCCTGCAGCACGCGACTCCGGTGCTCGCCGCTCTGGCGGCGTTCGTGGCGCTGTGGCTCTGGCGCATCGCGCCACGCTTCGGCCCGGTGCGCCCCGACCCTCCGCCGGCGCGGCGGCGCCTCCTCGACCACCTGCGCGCGAGCGGCCGCTTCTACTGGGCGCAGGGAATCCGCGGGCGGCTGGTTGCCGCGGCGCGCGACGCCGCGCTGCGGCGTATTGCGCGCGCCCAGCCCGACTTCGCCCAGGCGGGCGAGGCCGAACGCGCCGCCCGCGTCGGCGCGCTCGCGCAAATCCCGCTGGCCGAGGCGCGGCGCTTCCTGAGCGCCGGCGCGAACCTTCCGGGCGCCGAATTCATTCGCGCCATGCACACCGCCCAGCGCATCCATAGCGCATTGGAAAGAGGAAACCAGGAGAAATGAGCATGGGTATTGAGCGATGAACGAAGAAAACTTCGTCCAGGCAGCAAAGATCGCAGCGGCGCTGCGCGCCGAGGTTGCAAAGGCGATGGTGGGGCAGCGCGACGTGATCGACGCGGTGCTGTGCGCGCTGCTCGCGGGCGGCCACGTCCTGGTCGAAGGCGTGCCCGGCCTGGGCAAGACGCTCCTCGTGCGCGCCCTGGCGCGCAGCATCTCCGGCACATACGGCCGCATCCAGTTCACTCCCGATCTCATGCCGGCCGACGTGACCGGCCACACCTTGTATGACCCGAAAGCCCAGGCCTTCGTCGCGCGGCGCGGCCCGGTGTTCGTCAACCTGCTCCTCGCCGACGAGATCAACCGCGCGCCGGCGAAGACCCAGGCGGCGCTCCTCGAGGTGATGCAGGAGGCGCAGGTGACGATCGAAGGCCAGGCGCACCCGCTCGAGCCGCCCTTCATGGTGCTCGCGACCCAGAACCCCATCGAGCATGAGGGCACGTATGCCCTGCCCGAAGCTCAGCTCGACCGCTTCCTCCTCAAGGTCCGCATCGATTATCCGTCGCCGGGCGATGAGATTGCGCTCGTGCGCCACGTCATCGAGGGCAAGGTCGGCGACAAGCTGGACGTCGACCAGGTCATGCCGCTCATCAAGCCCTCGACCGTGCTCTCGCTGCAGGCCGTGGCGGCGTCCGTGCGGATGGACAACGCCGTGCTCGACTACGCGGTTCGCCTTGCGCGCGCCACGCGCAGTTGGCCCGGAGTCGTCGCCGGCGCCGGGCCGCGCGGCGGGATCTCGCTCATGCGCGCCGCGCGCGCCGCAGCGCTGCTCGAGGGAAGGGACTACGTCACTCCCGACGACGTGAAGCGAATGGCGCTGCCTGCGCTGCGCCATCGCATCGCGCCTTCGCCGGAGCTCGAGCTCGAAGGCACGGATACCGATGCGATCCTGAAAGGTTTGCTGGAAAAAATCGAAGCACCCCGAAAATGATTTTGCCGGCGCCGCGCCTGCTCTGGATCCTCTCAGCGCTCCTTGCCGCCGCGCTCGCTGCTTCGATCTACGGCGCGCAAGACCTGTGGTATGCCGCCGCGGCGCTGGTCGCGGCCGCCGCGCTCGCCGATGCGATGATGGCGCTGCGCCTGCCCGCGCCCGAGCTGGCGCGGCGGGTCCCGCACGCCCTGGCGCTCGGCGTACGCACCGAGGTCAGCCTGAGGATCCTGAACCGGGCGAAGCGGCGCATCGCGCTCGAAATCCATGACCGGTACCCGGCCTCGCTCGAGGCCGAAGGATTACCGCGCGCAGTGGCGCTCGCGGCGGGAGGCTGGACGGAGCTCCGCTACCAGGTGCGAGCGATCGCGCGCGGCGAGGCGCGCTTCGGCCGCGCCGAGGCGCGCCTCGCCTCGCCGCTCGCACTCTGGCAGTTGAAGCGTCGCCTCGGCGAGGAAACGCCGGTGCGCATCTATCCCAATTTCCAGGCCCTCGCGAGGTACACGCTCCTCGCCACCGACAACCGGCTCTCGCAGATCGGCGTACTGCGCGTGCGCCGCCGCGGCGAGGGCACCGAGTTCCACCAGTTGCGCGAATACCGGCAGGGCGATCCGCAGCGCGCGATCGACTGGAAGGCGAGCGCGCGCACCGGGCGCCTGATCGCCCGCGAGTACGAGGAGAACAAGGACCAGCGCGTGCTGCTGGTGATCGACTGCGGCAGGCGCATGGCGTCCAAGGACGCGGAGCTTTCGCACTTCGACCACACGTTGAACGCGGCGCTGCTCCTCGGCCACGTCGCATTGCGTCAGGGCGACGCCGTCGGCATGCTCACGATGGGCGGGGTGCAGCGCTACCTCGAGCCGCGCAAGTCTGTGGCCGCAGTGCACGCCATGCTGAACCGCGCCTACGACATCGAGCCCACTCTCGCGGTGCCCGACTACGACCTCGCGGCGCGCGAGGTGATGCGGCACATGCGCCGGCGAGCACTCGTCATCCTGCTCACCAACCTGCGCGACGAGGACGACGAAACCCTGCTGCCCGCGCTGCGGCTCCTCGCCACGCACCACCTGGTCGTGCTCGCCTCGCTGCGCGAGGCGATTCTCGGGCGGGCCCTCTCGGCGCGCGTCGACAGCTTCGATCGGGCGCTGACCCATGCCGCGGCGGCCGACTACCTCGCGCTCCGCGAGCGTGTTTTCCGGCGCATCGGCGCCGCCGGGGTCGTGACCCTCGACGTGGAGCCCGAGCGGCTCCCGATCGCCCTGGTGAACCGCTACCTGGAGCTCAAGCGCGAAGGACGCCTTTAGGCGGGTCTGACCCGATTTCGGCCTTTTTCCCTTATAATGCGCGCCCCATGAAACAAGGCATCCACCCCGAATACCGGCCGGTGATCTTTCTCGACACCAGCGCGAATCACGCCTTCCTCACCCGCTCGGCCATCGACACGAAGGGCCGCGAGACCATGAAGTGGGAGGACGGCAAGGACTATCCCGTGGTGAAGCTCGAGGTGTCGTCCGAGTCGCACTCGTTCTACACCGGCAAGCAGAAGATCGTCGATACCGCGGGCCGGGTCGAGAAGTTCAAGCGCCGCTACACCAAGAAACCCGCGGACAAGAAGTAGGCCGTCGGGGGACGATGATCCCCAGCCGGGCCTTTCCTCCGCTCCGGCTGCCGCTGCCGCCCACGGCGCTTGCGCTCATCGCGCTGGCGTTTGTCCTGCCCGGCCTCGCCGGCCATGAGCTGTGGAAGTCGCAGGACGCCCTCGGTATCGGCATCGTCTACGACATGGCGAAGAGCGGCGAGCTGGTCGTGCCACGCGTAAGCGGCTGGCTTCTGCTCAACGACCCGCCGCTGTACCACTGGGTGGCGCTCGCTTTCGCCAGCGTGTTCCAGCACGTGATCGAATTCCACTCGGGCGCGCGCCTCGCGAGCGGCGCTTTCGTGCTGCTCGCCTTCTGGCTCATTTACCGCGCCGGCCGCGACTGGGTGATCACGCAGGATCGAGCGGCGAGCGGCTCCGCCGCCATGCTGCTGCTTCTCGGCTCGGTGGGCCTGATGGTGCATGCGCACGAGGCCGTGCCTGAGCTCGCGACGCTCGCCGCGTTATGCGGCGCGTTCGCGGCGCTCTCCGTCGCGCAGAAGCATCCGCTCGCCGCGGGGCTCGCGTTCGGTGCCGCGCTCGGCGCCGGCATCGCCTCTTCGAGCTGGGTGACGCCAGCGGCGCTTTATCTCGCCGTGGTGGCGGCGCATTTCGTACATGCGCCGTGGCGCACGCGCCAGGCGCTGCTGTTTCTCGGCGCCGCGACCATGGTCGCCCTCGCCGCGGGGGCGCTGTGGCCCACCGCGCTCTTTCGGCGCGCTCCGGAGGCCTTCGCGCAATGGTGGGCGTTGAACCTACGGCCGCAGGCCAACATCGGCGCGAGCCTGCGCTACTTCCTCAACAACGTCGGCTGGTTCGCCTGGCCGGCGTGGCCGCTCGCGCTGTGGGCGCTTTGGTCGCTGCGCCGACGCTGGCGCGAGCCGCAGCTCTTCGTGCCGGCGCTCACCGTGCTGATCATGCTCCCCGGGCTCGTGGTGTGGGGCCAGCCGCAGAGCGTGACGCTGCTGCCGCTCCTCGCGCCGCTCGTCACGCTGGCGGTTCAGGGCGTGCCGAGCTTGCGCCGCGGCGCCGCCGCGGCGCTCGACTGGTTCGGCCTGGTCACCTTCGCCTTTTTCGGCGGACTGGTGTGGCTGGGCTATATCGCGATGATGACCGGCCTGCCGCCCAAGATCGCGCACAATTTCGCCAAGCTCGCGCCGGGATTCGTACCCGAATTCAATCCGTTCCTGTTCCTGGTGGCGCTCGCGCTCACCGCGACCTGGATCTACCTGATGTTCTTTACCGTGTATTCGCCCACGCGCAGCATCGCGCGCTGGGCCACCGGGATCGTGCTCCTATGGGGCACGTTCGCCACGCTGTGGATGCCGTGGGCCGACCACCAGAAGAGCTACCGCTCGGTCGCGCTCCAGCTGCGCTCGAAGATCCCCGTCGGCACGACCTGCATCGCGCAGCGCGGCATGGGGGTACCGCAGGGCGCCTCGCTCGACTACTATGGCGACATCCTGCCGCGCGCCTTCGAGATCGGAAAGCCGCGGGAATGCCCGCTGGTCCTGGTGCAGGGAAGCCCGCAGCACGAGTTCGACGCACCGGGTCCCGGATGGACCAAGCTCGCCGACGTCGGCCGGCCCGGTGACAAGGGCGAGCGCTTCCGCCTCTATCGATTCGGCAAATGAACACGATCCCGCCCACCGAATGCAAGGCCTGGCAGGACCTCGCGCACCACGCCGAGAGCTGGCGCGGCGTGCACCTGCGCAACCTCTTCGCGCAGGACGTCGCCCGCGGCACCCAGCTCGCGGCCGAGGGGCCGGGCGTACGCTACGACTATTCGCGCCAGCGCATGGGCGCCGTGACGCTGCGCCTGCTCGTGAGGCTCGCCGCCGAGCGCGGCTTCGTGGAATGGCGCGAGGCGCTGCTGACCGGCAGGCCGATCAACAACACCGAGAACCGCCCCGCATGGCACAGCGCGCTGCGCGCTTCCAAACCTCCAACCGAGGTGCGCGAGACCCTGCAGCGCGCCCAGGCGCTCGCCGCCCGGATACGAAGGGAACGGCGCTACAAGCGCATCGTGAATCTCGGCACCGGCGGCTCGGACCTCGGGCCGCGGCTCCTCGCGGACGCCCTGGGCGACGGCGCGCTGGAAGTGCGCTTCGCCGCGAACATCGACCCGAGGGACCTCGAGCGCGCGCTCGACGGCGCCGATCCGGCGAGCACCCTGGTCGTAGTCGTCTCCAAGACCTTCACCACGCAGGAAACGATGGCGAACGCTCAGGCCGCGAAGGCGTGGGGTGCGAAGCACTTCATCGCCGTGACGGCGAACGTCGCGCTCGCCAGGCAATTCGGCGCACAGGAGATCTTTCCCATGTGGGACTGGGTCGGCGGGCGCTTCTCGGTCTGGTCTGCGGTGGGCTTCGCCGCGATGTGCGCCATCGGGCCCGATGCGTTCCAGCACTTCCTCGAGGGCGGCAGCGAAGTCGACGAGCACTTCGCGCACGCCCCGCTCGAGAAGAACGTGCCGGTGCTGATGGCGCTCGTCGGGGCATGGAACACGAACTTCCTCGGCATCCCGACGCACGCGGTGCTGCCGTACGCCAACGCCCTGCGGCTGCTTCCGTCCTACCTCCAGCAGCTCGAGATGGAGTCGAACGGCAAGCGCGTCGACCGCGAGGGGCGCGAGCTCGCGTATGCCACGGCGCCGGTGCTGTTCGGCGCGGAAGGCACCGTGAGCCAGCATTCGTTCCACCAGCTCCTGCACCAGGGCACGCAGGCCGTCGCCTGCGACTTCATCGAGCTCGGCCTCGAGCGCAACCTCACCGCCAATTGCCGCGCCCAGGCCGATGCCCTCGCCTTCGGCACCGACGACCCGTCGCTGCCGCCTTATCGGCAATATCCCGGCAATCGCCCTTCCAGCATGCTGATCTTCGAAAACTTCAATTCGAGAACATTGGGCAGGCTGATTGCCCTCTATGAGCACAAGGTCTTCACCCAGGGCGTCATCTGGAACATCAACAGCTTCGACCAGTGGGGCGTCGAGCTGGGTAAAGAGCTGGCAAACAGGATCCTCAAAGGAGAGCGGTAATGGACCAGGAAACCTTCAACCTCAGCATCCGCAAGTTCCTCAAGATGGTGGGGGTGAACTCGCAGCGCGAGATCGAGCAGGCGGTGCAAAAGTCGATCCAGTCCGGCAAGCTGAAAGGCGGCGAAACGGTGCCGGTGAAATGCACGCTTGAGATTCCCTCGCTCGGCGTGCGCGTGCCGTTCGACGGCGAAATCCGCCTAAAATGAGTTCATGAACAAGCCTCGGGAATTCGACGCGGCGGTGCTCGAGGAGTTGAAGGCGCTGCTCGGCGAGCGCGTCTCGACCTCGGCGGCGGTGCGCGAGCACCACGGCAAGGACGAGTCGTATTTTCCGTACGCGCTGCCCGACGCGGTGGTGTTCGTCGAGAGCACCGAGGAGGTGCACGACGTCGTCGACATCTGCCGGCGCCACCGCGTGCCGATGATTCCGTTCGGGGTCGGCACCTCGCTCGAGGGCCACATCCTTGCGCTGCGCGGCGGCGTGTCGATTGATCTCTCGCGCATGAACAAAGTGCTCGCGGTGCACGAGGAGGACCTCGACGCCGTGGTCCAGGCCGGCGTCACGCGCAAGCAGCTCAACGAGTACATCAAGCACACGGGGCTGTTCTTCCCGGTCGACCCGGGCGCCGACGCCACCCTCGGCGGCATGGCCGCGACCCGCGCGTCGGGAACCAACGCCGTGCGCTACGGCACCATGCGCGAGAACGTGCTCTCGCTCAAGGTGGTGCTCGCCGACGGCCGCATCATCCAGACCTCGCGCCGCTCGAAGAAGTCGGCCGCGGGCTACGACCTGACGCGGCTCTTCGTCGGCTCGGAAGGCACGCTCGGCATCATCACCGAGGTCACGGTGCGGCTCTACCCGGTGCAGGAGGCGATGTCGGCCGCGGTGTGCGCCTTCGACTCGGTCGACGGCTGCACGCGCACCGTGATCCAGACCATCCAGGCCGGAATCCCGGTCGCGCGCTGCGACATCGTGTGCGACAAGACGGTGGCCGCGATCAACAAGTTCAAGAAGACGGACTATCGCATCGCGCCGACGGTTTTCTTTGAATTTCATGGATCAAAAACCTCAGTCGTGGAACAGGCCGAAGCGGTCCAGGCGATCGCCAAGGAGCACGGCGGCATGGATTTCGTCTGGGCGACGAAGCCCGAGGAGCGCAGCCAGCTCTGGCAGGCGCGCCACGACGCCTACTTCGCCTGCCTGCAGATCCGGCCCGGCTCGCGCGCCGTCTCGACCGACGTGTGCGTGCCGATCTCGCGCCTCGCCGAATGCGTGCACGAGACCATGGAGGACGTGAAGAGCTACATCGCGCCGGTGCCGCTCCTCGGCCACATCGGCGACGGCAACTTCCACCTCATGTTCCTGGTCGACCCGGCGAAGCCCGAGGAGACCGAGCTCGCCAAGCAATTCAACCAGCGTCTGGTCGAGCGTGCACTGCGCCTCGAGGGCACCTGCACCGGCGAGCACGGCGTGGGCATGGGCAAGATCGGCTCGATGCGCCTGGAGCTTGGCGATGACGTCCTGGACCTGATGTGCGACATCAAGAGGGTGTTCGACCCGGATAACCTGATGAACCCCGGCAAAGTGGTCCCATTCCAGTCATGAGCGCCGAAAAGCGTCTGAAAGAGCTCGGCATCGAGCTCGGCACCGTGTCCGCGCCGGTCGCCAATTACGTGAACGCGGTGCGCGCCGGCAACCTCCTTTTTCTCGCCGGCAAGGGGCCGCGCGCCGGCAAGGACGGCAAGCGCCCCAAGGGCAAGGTCGGACGCGAATACACCGTGGAGCAGGCATACGAGCATGCGCGCACCGTGGGCCTCGATCTCATCGCGGTGATGCGCGCCGAGCTCGGCAGCCTCGACAAGGTGAAGCGCGTCGTCAAGGTGCTCGGCATGGTGAACGCCGTGCCCGACTTCGAGGATCAGCCCAAGGTCATCAATGGCTGCTCCGATCTCTTCGTCCAGGTGTTCGGCGAGCGCGGCAAGCACGCGCGCTCGGCGGTCGGCATGGGCTCGCTGCCGATGGGCATCCCGGTCGAGATCGAGTGCATCGTCGAGGTCGAGTAGCCGAATTCAGATGGTCATGACGCTCTTGCGGTAGAACTTCAGCTCCTCGATCGACTCGAGGATGTCGGCGAGCGCCTCGTGCTTGCCTTCCTTGCTGAAGCCCTTGAGGAGCTCGGGCTTCCAGCGCCGCACCAGCTCCTTCAGCGTGGAGACGTCCAGGTTGCGGTAGTGGAAATACGACTCGAGGCGGGGCATCCAGCGCGCGAGGAAGCGCCGGTCCTGGCAGATCGAGTTGCCGCACATCGGCGAGGCCGAGACCGGCAGGTGCGCGCTCAGGAACTCGAGTGCCGCCCGCTCCGCGGCCGCCTCGTCCATGGTCGAGGCGCGCACGCGCTCGACGAGGCCGGTCTTCTTGTGGGTGCTCTTGTTCCAGGAGTCCATCGCCTCGAGCACGGAATCGGGCTGGTGGATGACCAGCGCCG
>JBJMWH010000267.1:0-2765 GCA_045810245.1 Burkholderiales bacterium
AGCAGGCCGTTGTGCCAGAACCCGCCGTCGCCCATGATGGCCAGGGTGCGCCGCTGCATCACCGGGGAGACGCCGGCGCGGCTGGCCAGTGACATGCCGTAGCCCAGGATCGAGTGCCCCATCGAGAACGGTTCGAAGGTGCCGAAGGCATGGCAGCCGATGTCGGCGGCGATGTGCACCGGACCGACCTCCTGCTGCGCGAGCTTCAGCGCCGAGAACACCGGCCGCTCGGGACAGCCGACGCAGAAGCCGGGCGGCCGCTGCGGCAGGCCGCTGAGCAGTTGCGCCGCCTTTTCCTTGAGCGAGCGCATCGGCGCGAGCGCCTGCTCGCGGCCGAGGAATTTGCTGATGCCCGTGAGCACCACTTCGCCGGTGTATTCGCCGGCGAGCGGCAGCAGGTCTTTGCCGCGCACCCTGACGGCATTCACGTCCGCGCGCCGAAGCGCGGCCAGGATCGCGTCCTCGATGTACGCGGGCTGGCCTTCCTCGACGATCAGCACTTCGCGCTTGCCGGCACAGAAGGAGACGATCTCCTCCGGCACTAGCGGATAGGTCACGTTCAGGCAGTAAATGGGCACGCGGGCAGTCCCGAACGCGTCAGCGAGGCCGAGCGTCTGTAGCGCGCGGATCACGGCGTTGTACATGCCGCCCTGGCAGATGATGCCGAAGTCTTCCCGCTCGCCTGGAAAGAATTCATTCAATTTCTTTTCTTTTATAAAGCTCACTGCTGCAGGCCAGCGGACCTCGATCTTGTGCTTTTCCTGCGCGTAGGTGGCCGGCGGCAGGCAGATACGGCTGTAGTCGAAATCCGGCCTGTCGAGGAGATTCTTCTTGGAGATCCGGGGCTGCTGGTTGTTCTTGGTCTTGAAGCTGCCCTGCACGTGGCAGGCGCGGATGCGCAGCTCCAGCATGACCGGCGTGCTGGTGGCTTCCGAGAGCTCGAAGCCCCGCTCGACCATCTCGACGATCTTCGGCAGGTTGGGGCGCGGGTCGAGGAGCCACATCTGCGACTTCATGGCAAAGGCGTGCGTGCGCTCCTGGATGATCGAGGCGCCCTCGCCGTAGTCCTCGCCGAGGACCAGCAGCGTGCCGCCCTTGACGCCGGCGGAGGCGAGGTTGGAGAGGGCGTCGGAAGCGACGTTGGTGCCGACGGTGGACTTGAAGGCCACCGCGCCGCGCATCGGGTAGTTGATCGACGCGCCGAGCATGGCCGCGGCGCCGGCCTCGTTCGCGTTGGTCTCGACGTGCACCCCGAGGCCGTCGAGGATGTCACGCGCATCGTTCAGCACGTCCATGACGTGCGACACCGGCGCGCCCTGATAGCCGCCTACATAGGCGACGCCCGACTGCAGCAGCGCCTTGGTGACGGCGAGGATCGCCTCGCCGTGGAAGGTCTCGCCGTCGCCGAGCTTCAGCTTCTCCACTTCCGCCTTGAACGATCTTTCCATTACACCAGCACCTTAGGTAACCACACGGCGATGGCCGGAACGAAGAACACCAGCGCGAGGAGGAGCAGGCTCATCGCGATATAAGGCAGCACGGCCTGGAAAATGTGCCCCATTGTTACGCTCGGCGGCGCCACGCCCTTCATCGTCATGAGGAGCAGTCCGTGCGGCGGCAGGAGCAGGCCGAGCTGCATGCAGATGAGAAACAGGACGCCGAACCAGACCGGGTCGACGCCGTACTTCTGCACCAGCGGCATGTAGATCGGCAAGGTAATCAGCATCATGCTCACCTGCTCGACGAAAAGGCCGAGGAAAATGAGCAGCAGCATCATCGCCGCGATGACGGCGGGCGGCGAGAGCCCCAATGCGGCGATCAACTCCACCAGCCCGCTGCTCGCGCCGGAGAACGACAGCACCTGCGAGAAGGTCGTCGCACCGACGATGATGAACAGGATCATCCCGGAGATGGCCGCCGTGCCGCGCAGTGCCTTCACGAGATTGTCCACGGTCAGGGACCGGTACAGCATCGCCAGCACCATGGTGAAGAGCGCGCCGATCGCGGCCGATTCGGTTGGAGTCGCCCAGCCGGCCGACATCGAGGCGACCACCACGACGAAGATCGACACCAGCGGCACAACGTACTGCAGGAACGGACGCAGGCGCTCCCAGCCGCGGTATGGGACGAAGCTCGCGGTTGGCGCGAGCGCCGGATTGAGCTTCACGCGCGCCACGATGTAAGCCACGAAGGCGACGCTCAGCAGCAGTCCAGGCACGACCCCGCCGATCAGCAGCTTCGAGATCGAGATGCCCGACAGGCTGCCGAGCAGCACGGTGAGCGCGGAGGGCGGGATCAGCATGTCCACGGCGCCGATCGCCATGAGCGGTCCGGTCGCCATCGTGGGGTGATAGCCGCGGGCGAGCATCACCGGCAGCATCAGGCTGCCCAGCATCGCGGTCGTGGCGATGGTCGAGCCGGAAATCGCGGAGAACACCGTGCCGGCCACGACCGCGACGACCGCGAGGCGCCCCGGAAGCTGGCGAATCAGCCTCTCGACCCCGTCGATCACCTTCACCGCGAGGCCGGTGTGGAACAGCACCTCGCCCATGAGGATGAACAGCGGAATGGGCGTGAGCGAGAAGCTCGCCACCGAGCCGACGCTGTTGCGAGCGAGCTGCACCAGCCCCGCCTCGCCACCGAGGAAGAGCCACGCGCCGAGCAGGTTGATCACGAGGAACGAGAACGCGACCGGCAGCCCCAGAAACAGCAGCAAAGTCGAGCCGCCGAGCATCAGCCACGCCGCCGCGTCCCATGACATGACC
>JBJMWH010000268.1:0-4342 GCA_045810245.1 Burkholderiales bacterium
AGGCATCGATTTCGTGCCTTCCTTTTTCCGGAACTGAACCCAAGGCCGAGATCCGATCGCCGGTGACTGCCAAATCGGCGCGGTAGCGCGCAGCCCGAGTGCCGTCGACGACGGTGCCATTGCGTACGACGAGGTCGTAGCGCATCAGTCCACTTTGGCGCCGGAGCGCCGGACTACCTCGGCCCACTTCGGCGTCTCACTGCGCATCAGGACGAGGAATTCCTCGGGCGTGCCGCCATCGGCCTCGGTGTCGAGCTGCCTGAAGCGCTCGAGCACGAACGGCGACGCGAGTGCCTTGCGGATCTCGGCATGCAGTCGAGCGACGATCTCGCGCGGCAGGTTCGCCGGCGCGATGACGCCGCCCCAGGCGACGGTCTCATAGCCGGCGACACCGGCCTCGTTCAGCGTCGGCAGCTCGGGAAACAGCGGCGAGCGGCGCGGCCCGGAGACGGCGATGCCGCGCACCCTGCCGGCGCGCGCGTGCGCGCCGATGGAGGAGATGTTGTCAAACATGAGATGGACTTCGCCGGCGATGAGATCGTTGATCGCCTGAGGGCTGCCGCGATAGGGTACATGCAGGATGAACGTCCCGGTCATCGCCTTGAACAGCTCGCCCCCGAGGTGGCCGGTGGTGCCGTTGCCGCCGGAGGCCATCACCAGGCGTCCCGGGTTCTTCTTCGCGTAATCGATCAGCTCCTGGACCGACCGCACCGGCAGCTTGTTGTTGACCGCGAGCAGATTGAAGACCCGCACGCAGTTCGACACCAGTGTCAGGTCCTTCTCCACGTCGTAGGGCACTTTTTCCAGCAGCGAGCGGTTGATGGCGAGCGAGACGATGTTGCCGTAGCCGAGCGTGTAGCCGTCGGGGGCGGCCTTCACCACGTCCATCGTGCCAAGGGTGAACGAGGCGCCGGGCTTGTTCTCGACCACGAAGGGCACGCCGACTTGCGTGGAAAGCTGCTGCGTCATGACCCGCATCAGGACGTCGGGCGAGCCGCCGGCCGCCGACGGAATGACGAAACGAATCGGCTTTTCGGGATAAGCGGCAAGCGCCGCCGCGCCGATGAACCACGACAGGAAAAGAAGCGCGCTACGCACGCCGCAGGGCTTTGGCGGCATCCATCGCGAAGTACGTGAGGATGCCGTCGGCGCCGGCGCGCTTGAAAGCGAGCAGCGCTTCCAGCACGCACGACTCGGGCAGCCAACCTTTTTCGACCGCGCCGCGCAGCATCGAATATTCGCCCGACACCTGGTACACGTAGGTCGGCGCCTTGAACTCGTCCTTCACCCGCCGGACGATGTCGAGGTAGGGCAATCCCGGCTTGACCATCACCATGTCGGCACCCTCGGCCAGATCGAGCCCGACTTCCCAGAGCGCTTCGTCCGAGTTCGCGGGATCCATCTGGTAGGTCCTCTTGTCGCTCTTTCCGAGGTTCTTGGCGGAGCGGACAGCCTCGCGGAACGGGCCGTAGAAGCCCGACGCGTACTTCGCCGAGTACGCCATGATCCGAGTGTGGATGTGGCCCGCTTTCTCGAGCGCCGCACGGATGCGGCCGATGCGGCCATCCATCATGTCCGAAGGAGCGACGATGTCGACACCCGCCTCGGCCTGTGCCAATGCCTGGCGCACCAACGCGTCGAGTGAGACGTCGTTCAGGATGTAACCGGCGGCGTCGATCACGCCGTCTTGCCCGTGGGACGTGTAGGGGTCGAGCGCGACATCGGTCATCACGCCGAGCTCCGGAAAACGCTTCTTCAGCGCCGAGACGGCGCGCGGCACGAGGCCCTTGGGATTGAACGCCTCGCGTCCATTCGCGGTCTTCAGCTTCTGGTCGATTGCCGGAAAGAGCGCCAGGACCGGAATGCCCAGTTTCAAACACTGCTCGGCGACCGGCAGCAGCTTGTCGATGGTGAATCGCTCGACGCCCGGCATAGAGGCCACTTCCTCGGTGCGGGTTTTGCCGTCGATGATGAACACTGGATAGATCAGGTCGTTGGTGCTGAGTACGTGCTCGCGCATGAGGCGGCGCGAAAAGTCGTCGCGCCGCATGCGCCGCATGCGCACCGCCGGGAATTCACCGTAGGTCTTCACTGGGCTGATTTTGTGGAGGTTTTTCCCGTGGGAACTTTTCCGCGGAGGGAGGCATCTTACCTTTAGACGACGCAATCGTCTCCCGCTTCTCCTCCCTGAGCGGGTGCCTTAATCCAAAGGTTAAGGCGTTTTTACCCCCGGTTTATTCCCCTTTACCGGGGGTTTTTTATTCCAGCGATCTGCCGGGGCGCAGGCGATTCGAGCCAGCGCTCCAGCAGGTCGCGGCATTCGTCGACACCCTGTCGCGTCAGGCTCGAGAAAAGCCGGACCTCCGCTTTCATCGCCGCGCTAACCTCGGACAAAGTCTTTGCCTGCGACTCGCGCGAGAGCTTGTCGGCCTTCGAAAGCAGCGCAAGCAAGCGCACGTCGCCAAGAAACGCGACGAGCTGCAGATCGAGCTCGGTGAGCGGATGCCGCGCGTCCATCACGAGCACCACGCCCGTCAGCGTAGCGCGCGACCCGACATAGGAGCCGACGAGCGTGCGCCAACCGGCGCGCACCGCGTGCGGCACTTTCGCGTACCCGTAGCCCGGAAGGTCCACCAGGCGCGCGCCAGCCCCGAGCTCGAAGAAGTTGATGGTCTGCGTTCGGCCGGGCGTCTTGCTCGTGAACGCAAGGCGCTTGCGTCCGGTCAGCGCGTTGATCGCGCTCGATTTGCCGACATTCGAGCGGCCGGCGAAGGCGAGCTCGGGCGGACCCGGCGGCGGCATGTCGGCGGGACCCGCGCTCGAGGCGAGAAACTGCGCTTGCGAGAACGGCTTCATGGCTCCCGGAAGGCATGAATTCTAATAAAATCGCGCCTTTCCATCGGTACCAGGGAGCCCCGGGGATGCTTCGCCTACTCGCGCTGACCGCGCTTACCGTTGTCGTGGGCACGGCAGCGGCGCAGAATGCCGCGAGGGGACAGCGCATCGCCGGCCAGGTCTGCGCGGCGTGCCATGCCGCCGACGGCAACAGCGTTGCGGCGACCAACCCCAAGATCGCTGGGCAGTTCGCGGAGTACCTGCAAAAGCAGCTTGCTGACTTCAAGGCCCAGCCCGGCCAGAAGCCTGCGCGCGAAAGCGCGGTCATGACGGCGATGGCGGCCAACCTTTCCGACGACGACGTTCAGAGCCTCGCCGCGTATTACGCGGGTCAGAAGCTGCGGCCCGCCAGCGCCGCCGACAAGGATCTCGCCGCGCTCGGCCAGAAGATTTGGCGCGGCGGTATCGCCGCGAGCAGCGTTCCGGCGTGCGGGGGTTGCCACGGCCCCGCGGGGGCTGGGATTCCGGCGCAATACCCGCGGCTCGCCGGCCAGTTCGCCGAATACGTCGCCGCGCAGCTCAAGGGCTTCAAGGACGGCGCGCGCTCCAACGACGCGAACGGCGTCATGCGCGCCGTTGCGGCACGGATGACGGAACGCGAAATTCAGGCGGTAGCGCAGTACGCGGCGGGGCTGCGTTGACCGGAAATAATCGGTCGCCCGCCGTGTTAGCCGATCGGTCCCCCGGAAACCCTCTCAGGAGAACAGCGTGCAAAAAAAGTTGATTACAGCAGCCTTGGTCGTGTCGCTCGGCGTCGTCGGAGGCGCGGCGCTTGCGCAGGTCAAGCCGGAAACGCTGGTGAAGCAGCGTCAGGCCGCCATGGTCTTGCAGGGCAAGTACTTTGGTCCGCTCGGCGGCATGGCCCAAGGCAAGGTTCCCTACGACGCGAAGATTGTGCAGCGCAACGCCGATTACCTCGTCGCACTCTCGCAGATGCCGTGGGATGGCTTCGATCCGAGCACCAAGGGCGAAAAAAGCCGGGCGCTGCCCGCGATCTGGGAGCAGCCCGGAAAGGTCAAGGAGGCGATCGATCGGTTCCAGTCCGAGGTGCAGAAGCTGCAGCAGGTCTCGAAAGGCGGCGACGAGGGTGCCGTCAAGGCGCAGATCGGCGCGGTCGGCAAGGCCTGCGCGGGCTGCCACGACAACTTCCGCGAAAAACAATAGCGGTTTGCTGCGCATCCTGGGCCCCGCTGCGGCGGGGCTTTTGCTTCTTGGCTGCGCCTGGGCGGTCCTCGCGCAACAAGGCGACGCCCAGCGCGGGCAATACCTTTCGAAGGCCGCGGGCTGCGTGGGCTGCCACACCGAGGAGAGGGACAAAGCGCAGCCGTACGCTGGAGGAAGAGCGCTCAAGACGCCCTTCGGCACGTTCTTCGGCCCGAACATCACGCCGCATCCGCAGGCGGGCATCGGCCGCTGGACCGAGCAGCAATTCATCCGCGCGCTGCGT
>JBJMWH010000269.1:0-7433 GCA_045810245.1 Burkholderiales bacterium
CGTCGGGATCTCCGGCAGGAGCGCGAGGCGCTCGCTGCTCCAGCTGGCAAGAGCGCGCATCTTGCCGCCGCGGATTTGCGCGATGGCGGCCGCCGGCCCGGAGGCGAGCGCCTCCACCTGGCCGCCGAGCAGCGCGGTGACTGCGGGGCCGCCGCCCTGATAGGGCACGTGGAACAGCTTGATGCCGGCGGCGTTGGCGAAGATCTCCATGGCAACGTGCAGCGTGCCGTACACGCCGGAGGACGAATAGTTGATCTTGCCCGGGTTCGCCTTCGCCGCTTCGACGAAATCCTTCACGCTCTTGTACGGGCTGTCCGCGCGCACCACGAGCACCGTCGGATCGGCGGTCACCAGCGCGATCGGCGCGAAGTCCTTGAGCTCATAGGCGGGCTGCTTGCCGTTCACGCGCTCGGACACCGGAAAGATCGAGATCGACGAAAGGCCCATGAGGAGGGTGTAGCCGTCAGGCGCGGCCTTAGCGACCTCGCGCATGCCGAGGGCGCCGCCGGCTCCGGTGCGGTTCACGATGACGACCGGATGCTTGAGCGACTTCTCCATCATGGCGGCGAGCGGCCGACCGACGATGTCGGCGACCCCGCCGGGAGGGAACGGCACGACCATCGTGACCGCGCGCGAGGGATACGCCTCTTGCGAAAACGAAAATGGGGAAAAAAACGAGACCAGGACGACGAGCGCGATGCGTGACATGGACCTCCTCCGAACGGCCGAAATTAACACGCTGTTACACAACTTGCACTTTATCGGTTCACTGCAACGGCGATGCCGCGTGTAATGGACACCACATCACTCAGCTCAAAGGAGACTGCCATGCTGAAGAAACTGATCCTCGCCGCCGCAGGCCTCGCGCTCGCCGCCCCGGCGTTTGCCCACGACGGTGGCCGCGGCCACGGCTGGGGCCACCATCGCCACTTCCATCCGCGTCCGGTGGTGGTGATGCCGCCGCCGCGCGTTTTCTACGCGCCGCCGGCGCCCGTGTATTACGCGCCGCCGCCGGTGGTCTACCGCCCCGCCCCGGTGTACGCCGCGCCGGTACCCGTGCTCCCGCCGAGCGGCGTTTCGATCCGCCTGCACTTCCCGCTGTAAGGCGGTAGTGTTAGGTTTCCTCCCTCGGTCCGACCAATGCGCGACCACGGGACACCAAGGATGAGGAAACCATGCAAAGACGCACGTTTCTGTTCGGGCTCGCGGCCGCGCCGCTCCTGGCGCGCGCCGCGCCCCCCGCGACCATGAAAGGCATCGAGGAGCTGCAAAAGGGCTGGAAGAGCTATCTGCCGGCGGGCGCTACCGTGCCCTCGGCCGAGGAGCCACTCAAGCTCTCCAAGGACGAGTGGCGCAAGCGCCTCCCGCCCGAGTCGTACAAGGTGCTGCGCGAGGAAAGCACCGAGCGGGCCGGCACGAGCCCGTTGAACGACGAGAAGCGGCCAGGGGTTTTCGCGTGCGCGGGCTGCGGCCTGCCGCTCTTTACCTCGGCCATGAAGTTCGAGTCGGGGACCGGCTGGCCGAGCTTCTTCACCAGCATCCCGGGCGCGTTCGAGACCAAGAAGGATTTCTTCCTGGTCTATCCGCGCACCGAATACCACTGCAAGCGCTGCGGCGGGCACCACGGCCACCTGTTCGACGACGGCCCGCAGCCGACCGGCCAGCGCTGGTGCAACAACGGCGTGGCGCTGAAGTTCATTCCCAAAGACACCAAGACCTGACAGCTTTTATTCCCGTCCTGAGCGCCAGATACCGTAGATGATCCACAGGCTGTTCAGGAACGCCATCACGTAGCCGGCGAGGCCGATCACCGGCAGCACCGGCACGCCGAAGAGGCGCGGGCCGCCTTCGACCGTGAGCACGATCGCCGAGCCGATGACGAGCGAGGCGGTCATGATTCCCATCGTCACGCGATCGAGCGTGCGGTCCAGGCGCAGCCCGAAGCTGTCGAGGCGCTTGAGGTCGAGATCGATGCGCACCTTGCCGCGCCGCGCCTCGCGCAGCAGCCGGGCGAGATCGCGCGGCACGCTCGTCGCCACCTCGAAGAATTCCTCCAGCGCGATGCGCCCGCGCCGCCACAGCTCGGCCGGCCGATGGCGTTCGGCGAGCGCGCGTCTCACGAACGGCGTGAGATGCTGGACGATGTGCAGGTCCGGGTCGTACTGCCGTCCCAGGCCCTCGAGCGAGATCAGGGTCTTGAACATGAGCGAGAGGTCCGACGGCAGCACGATCGAATGCTCGCGGATGATGGCGGCGAACTGGCGGATGGCGGCGCCGATGCGGATGTCCTTGAGCGGAACGCCCTCGAAGTCGAACACCAGCTCGTTCACGTCCGCGGCGAGCTTCGCCTCGTCGACGGGCCCCTCGCCGGCCCAGTCGAGCAATACCTCGAGCATCGGCTCCTCCGCCATGCGCGCAAGGCCCGCGAGGAGGTCGATCACCTGCCGCCGGCGCTGCGGCGAGAGCCGCCCGACCATGCCGAAGTCGATCACCACGATGCGGTTGCCGGGCAGGTAGAACACGTTGCCCGGATGCGGGTCGGCGTGGAACAGGCCGTCGATCAGGATCATCTTGAGAAACACGTCGACGCCGCGCGCCGCGAGCACCTTGCGGTCGAGGCCCGCCGCGGCCACCGCCGCGGGATCGGTCGCGGGCGCGCCCTCGACGTGCTCCTGCACCAGCAGCACTTCGCTGGTCCACTCGGGGAAGATTCGCGGGATGACGATATGCGGGTCGCCGGCGAAGTTCTGCGCAAAGCGCTGGATGTTGTGTGTCTCGGTGGCGAAGTCGACCTCGCGCTCCAGGGACCGCGCGAACTGTGCCGCGATCTGCGCCGGCCGGTAGCGACGCGCCTCGGGAATCTCGGCCTCGATCAGCTCCGACACGCGCCGCAGCAGGCGCAGGTCGGCCTCGATCTTGTCGCGTACGCCGGGGCGCCGGATCTTGAGCACCACCGGCGTGCCGTCGGCCAGGCGCGCGCGGTGCACTTGCGCGATCGAGGCCGCGGCGTACGCGCGGGTGTCGATGTCGCGGAATACCTCGAATGGCGAGCGCCCGAGTGCCCGCTCGAGCTCGGGCAGAAGCTCCTCGAACGGCACGGCCGGCACCTGCGCGTGCAGCTTCTCGAGCTCTTCGATCCAGCGCGGCGGAAACAGATCGACGCGCGTCGCCATGACCTGGCCCAGCTTGACGAAGGTCGGGCCGAGCTCCTCGAGCGCCATGCGCATGCGGCTCGCCTGGTCGAGCCTCGGCGAGTCGCCGCCGGCGCCGAAGTTGAGCATGCGCCCGGCGCGCTCGAGCACGCCGGCGATACCGATGCGCTGCACGACATCGCCCAGGCCGTGGCGGATGAACACCGAGGCGATCTCATGCAGGCGCGGCAGCTCCCGCATGATGCCGAAGGTCTCGCGCAGCATGCGCGCGGCTACGAGGTCTCGCGCAGCATGCGCGCGGCTACGGCTTGGACTTGCCGCGATCCCGCTTGTCGAGCGCGTCGGCCATGCCGGCGAGCACGCCGCCGGCAAGCTGCGCGAAGCGCGCGCCGAACTCGCCGGCGAGCTCGAGGCCGCCGAGCGTGAACTCGGCCATGAGGTGGGCGCTGCGCCGCCCGGTTTCGGTGCCGGCATGCGCGGCCTGGCGCACGAGCTGCGACAGCTCGGGACGCACTCGCTCGTTCGCCGAGCGCGCGACCTGCTCGACGGTGGCGACGAAGTCCTCCTCGATCTTGCGCAGCCCGGCTGCGGCCTGCTTCAGCTCGTTCTCCGACAGGCCGCGCCCCGCCGCCGCCATCTGGCGCAGCGCCTCGGCGCCCGCCTGCACCGACGCGCTGAGCGCCTGATCCATGCCGCGGAAGCCCTCGGCGAGGGTCTGGCGCACGCCGAGGCCGCTGCCTTCGGCACCGCGGCTGATGCCTTCCGTGACCGAGCGCACCACATCGCGGATCGCCTCGCGGTCGAAGCGGCGCGCCTTGAGCGCCTCGAGCATGAGGTCGTGGACGCGGCCGCGGATGTCGCCGCCCTGCTGCGCCGATTGCGTCGCTGCGTCGCGGATTTCGTCGTTCATTTCGCCTCCGTGGTGAGCCCCAGGTCTTCTGCCAGGTCGGGTCCGGGGAAATGGAAGCGCACCGGCCCGTCGGGCAGCGCGTTGAGGAACTGCTTGAGGTAGGGATCGTCGGAGCGGCTCACCTCGGCGGGCGTACCCTGGCCGAGGACCGCACCGTCGGCGATCACGTACACGTAGTCGGACACCCTGAGCGATTCCTTGATGTCGTACGTGACGAGGATCGAGGTCAAGCCGAAGGCGTCGTTCAGCTGGCGCACGAGCTGGCCGACCTGGTTGAGCGAAATCGGGTCGAGCCCGGCGAAGGGCTCGTCGTACATGACGAGCCGCGGGTCGGTGGCGATGGCGCGCGCGAGCGCCACGCGGCGCGTCATCCCGCCCGAAAGATCGGTCGGCCGCATGTCCTTCGCCCCGCGCAATCCCACCGCATGCAGCTTCATGAGCACCATGCGCCGTGCAACCTCGTCGGGCAGCGCGAAATTCTCGACGATCGGGAACGCCACGTTGTCGAACACCGAGAGGTCGCTGAACAGGCCCGAGGTCTGGAACATCATGCCCATGTCGAGGCGCAGCGCGTAAAGCTCGTTGGGCGAGAGCTTATGGACGTCCTTGCCGGCTACCTTGACGCGGCCGCGCGAAGGCGCGAGCTGGCCGCCGATCAGCTTGAGCAGCGTCGACTTGCCCGAGCCGCTGCCGCCGAGGATCGCCACCACCTTGCCCTCGGGAATGACGAGCGACAGGCCGCGGAAAATCTCGAGATCGCCGTAGGAGAACCCCAGACCCTCGACCTGCACGTGACCATCAGCGTGGTTGCGGCTCATGCGTCTACTATACCGCCGTGGATCAGCCTTTCACCCATGGGTACGCCTCGCTCACCCCCGAAGTCGTGCTCGACGCGTGCGAGGCGTCAGGCGCGCGGCCCGACGGGCGGCTGCTGCCGCTCAACAGCTACGAGAACCGCGTCTACCAGGTCTGGCTCGAGGACGGCTCGGCGCGCGTGCTCAAGTTCTACCGGCCGGGACGCTGGAGCGCAGGCCAGATCGAGGAGGAGCACGCCTTTGCGCGCGAGCTCGCCGAGCGCGAGATCCCGGTGGTCGCGCCGGCCTACACAGGGGAGCACGGCGGCTTTCTTTTCGCCTTGTATCCGCGCCGCGGCGGCCGCCCGCCGAACCTCGACGATCCCAAGGCGCTCGAATGGATCGGACGCTTCATCGGCCGCATCCATGCGGTGGGCGCCGCCCGTCCTTTCGAGTTGCGCCCTTCCCTCGACGCGAAAACATTCGGCGACGAGCCGCGAGCCTACCTTCTCGAGAACGATTTCGTCCCGGCGGATCTGCTCGAAGCCTGGAAAGCGGTCACCGAGCAGGCGCTCGCCGCCGTGAAACGAGCCTTCGCGCTCGTAGCCGCGGCGAGGCAGATCCGCCTGCACGGCGACTGCCATCCGGGCAATATTCTCTGGACCGAGGACGGGCCGCATTTCGTCGACCTGGACGATGCGCGCATGGGACCGGCGATGCAGGACCTGTGGATGCTGCTGTCGGGCGACCGGGAGGCCATGTCGATCCAGTTGAAGGCAGTCCTGTCGGGCTACGAGCAGTTCATGGAGTTCGATCGAAGGGAGCTGAATCTTCTCGAGGCGCTGCGCACGCTGCGCCTGCTGCATTACTCGGCGTGGATTGCGCGGCGCTGGGACGACCCCGCGTTCCCGGCGGCGTTTCCGTGGTTCAACACCCAGCGCTACTGGCAGGACCGGATACTCGAGCTGCGGGAGCAGATCGCGCTCATGGACGAAGAACCACTCAATCCTTGACTGCCAGGCTTCAGGCCGTTCTCAGCCGTAGCACGCGAACCGCCGCGACCGCGACGAGCGGCAGCAGCAGACCGACCAGCGCCGTGGCGATCATCAGCGCGCCGAGCTCGCTGTAGTCCTGCGGCACCCTGATCGCGCCGCTCGAGCGGTCGCGCACTTCGCGCGCCACCACGTAGATCTCGTTCAGGTACCTGGTGCCGAGCTGGGAGGCCGACAGCGCCAGGTTTGAGAACGACGCCATCACGGCAAAATATGTAGCCTTGAGGTTGGCCGGCGCGGAATTGGCGATCCACGCGAGCATCGGAATCATCGCGATCTGGCCGAGCGGCGACTCGAGCGCGGTGTCGATGAGCGCGATCACGCGCGCGTCCACCAGCCCGCCGGTATGCGCCGCGGTCCATTCATGCAGCCCGTAGTACATGCCGAGGTTGGGCAGCGCGAGCAGCGTGCCGACGAGCGTGAGCATCACGATGATGCTGGCGATGGAATTGCGCGCCATGTAGCCGCGCAGCGCAAACATCCCCACGAGCGTCAGCGCATAGGCGAGCAGCGCGAGCTTCGACAGGAAGGCCTCGTCGAATTTCAGCACGTCGATCATCCACCAGGTGCTGCCCGGGCCGGTGCTCGGCATGGCGCGGTAGACGAAGATGATGAGCGCGGTGGCCACCAGCGTCTCGCGCGCCGCGGGCGCGAGCTCGCGCGCGAGGCGCCAGAGCAGGAACAGGATGATGCCCATCGAGACGGCGAAAATGAGCTCCTGGCCGAAGCGCAGCTCGGAGAACCCGACCGAGAGCGTCACGGCGACGAACACCAGGCTGCCGCCGAGGATCCACCAGTTGGGAGGGGTCTTCTCTTCGCCGTGGACCGCGGTCAGGGTCGCGATTTCCGCGGCCGACTTTCCGGCGCGCCGCAGGCGGCGCGCGGCACGCATCTTGATGAGGCCGTGCAGCACCACGCCGGCCACCGAGAGCACCGGGATGACGAGCGCGATGGTGTAGACGAGCGCGTACATCTCGGCCTTGCGCTCCTTCGGCAGCGCCTCGGTGCCGTGGAACAGGAACACGTTGCCGAGCGCGACCAGCGCGAGGCCGCCGATGATCGCCACCCGGCCGAGCGTCTGCATCGTGGTGTGCATGCTCTTCCGCGCCGCCGCTTCATAGGGCCGGCCGGATTCGTCGACGCGTGGCACCGCCTCGACCGTCATGGCATCGGCGACCGCGTCCTGGATCATGTAGCCGGTCGGCGCGAGCAGCGACGCGATCACGAACCAGCGCTCGCCGCTCATCATCGCGCGCATCGCGTCGAAGTACGAGATGAGGCCGATCATGATGAGCAGGCTCGCCGCGATCATCGCCGCGCCGAGCCACACGAGCGCCGCCTTCCACCGCCAGATCAGGTCGACCACATGCCCGACCGGCATCTTCACCGCCCAGGGAATGCCCGCCCAGAACGCGAGCGCGGCGAGGAACTCCGCCGACAGGTCGAGGTAGTCCTTGACGAAGAACGTGCCGACGATGCCGGTGAGCCCGGATACCCCGTACGCCGCGTAGACCATCAGCGGCGG
>JBJMWH010000270.1:0-2503 GCA_045810245.1 Burkholderiales bacterium
AGAGCAGTGCTTGTGTGACGGCGAGCTTTTCAGCGAGTTTTTCCTCGTAAGGCTTGCGCACCGTGGAAATGTACGAAGCCATCTCGGGATCCGCCGGCAGCAGCTCCGCAAATACCGGGAGCAGCCGATAGCGGTGTCCGGTTACGCCCGAATTGCCCACCTCGAGGTCGAGCACGCCGAGGAACTTCCCGTTCGAGCCGGCGTTGGTCACCAGCGTCTTCCCCACCCGGGTGGGAACAAACATCGCCTCGTGGGTATGGCCCCCCAGAATGGCATCGATACCGCGCACGCGCGAGGCGAGCTTGAGATCGACGTCGATGCCGTTGTGGGATAGCAGCACGACGGCCTTTGCGCCCTGCGCGCGCGCTTCGTCGACGATCTTCTGCAGGCGGGCGTCCTGGATGCCGAAGGTCCAGTCCGGCACCATGTAGCGCGGGTTCGCAATGGGCGTGTAAGGGAACGCCTGCCCGATCACCGCAACCAGCACGCCGTTCACAGGGCGCAGCGCATACGCCTTGAACACCGGCTCCTCGAAATCCAGGGTGCGCACGTTCTGGGCGAGCAGCTCGATCGGCGCCAGCTCGTTCTTGACGGCCTCGAGCACGCGCTCGGCGCCATAGGTGAATTCCCAGTGCGCCGTCATGAAATCCACGCCGAGGCGCTTCTGGGCGCCGATCATATCGGCGCCGCGCGTCCAGAGCGCGCTCGCCGAGCCCTGCCAGCTGTCGCCGCCGTCGAGGAGGAGCGCCTGCGGACGTGCGGCGCGCAGCCGCTTCACCAGCGTGGCGAGATGAGCATACCCGCCGAGCCTGCCGTAGCGCTGCGCGAGGGTCTCGAAATCGAGGTTCGAGAGCGCGTACGCGGCGCGGCTGCCGCGTGGGATGCCGAAGTGCTTGAGCAGACCCGCACCGTTCGGCTCCCGAAAGTACACCGGCAGGAGCTGCGCATGCACGTCGGTGAGGTGCAGGAGCGAGACGTTGCCGAAGGGCGGCGCATCGTAGAGCTCGGCCGCGGCCTGCGCCGCGGCCACCCTGGGCCGAAGGCTCGCGCCGGCCGCGACCGCCAGGACCAACGCTTCGAGGAAGCCCCGGCGATGCAACTGCTAGTGGTTCACCGGGGAGGCGGGATCGAGCAGCAGTCCGACGAGGTCCTTGATCTGCTGCTCGGTCAGGGTGCCCGAATAGCCCAGGCGCGGCATCTGCGAGCAGACGCTGTACGCCTTGGCGTTGTAGATCTTGCCGTACACGTAGCGCTGCACCTCCGGCTTGCTGCCGCGCTTCGCGCCGAAGCCGGCGAGGCTCGGCCCGATCGTGCCGTATGAGATCTCCTTCGGCGAAAGCTGGTGGCAGTTGTAGCAGCTGCCGCCGTTTGGCGCGCCGGGTGCATCCGTCCACTGCAGGCCGCGGCCGTTCTGCGCGATGCGCTCGCCGTTCTTCCAGTCGCCGATCAGGCTCCCTTGGGGAAAGGGGATGGTCTTCATCTGGTCGGCTTCGAGGCGTTTGGCGAGCTCGGCGGGCGGCCGGTCGTGCGTTTCGGTGCACACGCGCTGGAGGCCGTCCTGCAGCACGCGCTCCATGCCCGCCTGGCCGCGCGGGTGAAAGTCGCGCTGCATGAGCTTCTCGACGTCTTTCGGCGTCGGGTCGGCGAGCGCCGGCGGCAGCGGAAACAGCGCCAAAAACAGAACGAGCTTCATCGCTTGTTACCGGGTCCGCGATAAATCTCGCCCTTGCCGGTGACGGCGATGAAGTGGATCAGGGCCACGGTGGCGTCGGAGCCGAAGCTCGGCTCCGGCCTGCGCATTTGCTGGTAGCAGTTGTTCATCCGCCACTGCATCGTGACGAAGCCGCTCGTCGAGATCCGGTAGGCCGGCCAGCTCGCCACCACGCTGCGCGCGTTTTCCGGCTTGAGGAGCACCGGCAGCTCCTGCAGCCGGATGCGCTTGCCTTCTTCGCCATGGCAGCTGGTGCAAGCGAAGTCCCAGGAGCCGGCGCGCTGGAAGTAGAGCGCTCTGCCGAGCTCGTAGGCCGCCTTCTCCTTGGGATGGCTCTCGCCCGGAACCATCTTCATGCCGCGCGACTGCGTTGCGACGTACGCCGAAAGGGACTCCATCTCGGAGGGCCGGTCGGCGTTTCCGAAGACGCGCTGCGTCGCCTCCTCGCGGCTGCGCCCCTGCAGGTTGATCATGCAGTGGAGCAGACGCGTCTCCAGGTCCATGACGCGGTCGGCGTCCTTGAAGTAGCGTGGCAGCGCTGCATAGGCTCCCTTGAGCACGCCCGGTCCAAGGCCGAGGTCGCATTGCTCGAGCGACACCTGCTTCGGGCCCTGGGGTTTCTTCCACAGCGTTTCGCCCTCGAGCTCGAACAACTCCGCCGGGCTGCCTTCGCTCACCATCTCGCGGTAGCGCTCGATTTCCTTCTTGACATCCTGGGCCGCCGTCGGCGCGCATACGCCCAGGCAGGCGAGCAGGAGCCCCGCGAAGGCCCGGTTCACGCGACCGCAGTCT
>JBJMWH010000271.1:0-3144 GCA_045810245.1 Burkholderiales bacterium
CGCGTACGTCGACATCTCGAGCACCATGGAGACGAAGCTGCGGGCGATCGCCGCGCACAAGAGCCAGTTCTATTCGCGCGGCCTGGCGTTCGAGTTCTATCGCGACCTGGCGAGAGTGAGCGGCCGCATGGTGGGCGTCGACTACGCCGAGGCGCTCGCCATCGACAAAATCGTTTTCGCCTAGCGCGATCTCACGAAGAGGAAGAGGAGGCCCGGTCAGCGGCCGACGCGCGCCGTGTAGGGACGAGACGGACACGCCTGTAGAGATTGCGCTACATCGCTGATTTTCCCGAGAAAAACTTGTAGTAGTGGGGGTGTTCTTTTCCAGTCGGCCTGCCTATACTTTTCCGCTCAGGGAGCTTGCGACCCGAGCGGCCAAACTCAAAAGAGGGCAAAAGACACACTTATGCGAATCCTCATAGCGGACGACCATCCGATCGTGCGACACGGACTCAAGCAGATGCTGGCGAACGATCCTTCGGCCATGGTCGTTGGTGAAGCGACAAACGGCGACGAGGCGCTCGAGCTCGCGCGCAAGGTCGATTGGGACATGGCGATCTTCGATTTCTCCATGCCAGGCAGAAGCGGGCTCGATCTTCTCGGCGACATGAAGAAGGAGTTTCCGGGGCGCCCGGTGCTCATCCTCAGCATGCATTCGGAGGACGTGCACGGATCGCGGGTGCTGCGGGGCGGCGCCGCCGGCTACATCACGAAGGACAGCGCGCCGCAGGAGCTTTCCACGGCGGTGCGCAAGGTGGCGAACGGCGGCAAGTACGTATCGGCTTCGCTCGCCGAGATCCTCGCCTCCGAGTGCTCGAGCGATCCGCAAAAGGCGCTGCACGAGAAGCTCTCCGACCGCGAGTACCGCGTGATGTGGCTGCTCGCCTCGGGCAAGCAGATCAGCGAGATCGCCAAGGAGATGGGCCTCTCGCCCTCCACCGTGAGCACCTACCGCACGCGGATCCTGCGCAAGCTTGGTCTCACGAGCAACGCGGCCCTGGTGCACTACGCCGTGCGCCACCAGCTCGTAGGGTGAACAGCGTCGCCGACTCAGTGAACAGCGTGGTCGACGCCGTCGCCGCGCTGCGGCCGCACGCCGGCGCGCAGGTGCAGACGTCGGCGGCCAACATCCTGCTCGTCGACGACGAACCGAAGAGCCTGTTTGCGCTGCAGGAGCTGCTCTCGACCCTGGGCGAGAACCTGCTCACCGCGGCTTCCGGCGAGGAGGCGCTGCGCCACGCGCTGAAGAACGACTTCGCGGTGATCCTGCTCGACGTGCGCATGCCGGGCATCGACGGCTTCGAGACCGCGCGGCTGATCCGCAACCGCGAGCGCTCGAAGCTGACGCCGATCATTTTCCTCACTGCCGCGGCCGACGAAATGACGTCGATGTTCCGCGGCTACGAGGTCGGCGCGGTCGACTATCTCATGAAGCCCGTGGTGCCGGAGATCCTGAAGTCGAAGGTTTCGGTGTTCGTCGAGCTGCACCGCAAGAGCGAGCGTCTGAAGGAGTCGGAGGACAAGCTGCGGCGCCTGGCCGCGCACCTGATTTCGGTGCGGGAGGAGGAAAGGGCGCACATCGCCCGCGAGATCCACGACGAGCTCGGCCAGGTGCTTACCGGCATCAAGATGGAGGTGGGCTGGCTGCAGAAGCGCCTGAAGGAGCCGGAGCTCCTCGAGAAGACCGACTCGATGTCGAAGCTGATCGACTCGACCGTGCAGACGGTGCGCAAGATCGCCACCGGGCTGCGCCCGGAGATGCTGGACGACATGGGGCTGGTGGCGGCGATCGGCTGGCAGGCGAAGGACTTCCAGAAGCGCACCGGCATCCGCTGCCGCGTCAAGCTGCCGCCGGAAACGGTGAAGCTCGACATCGACGTCTCCACCACGTCGTTCCGCATCTTCCAGGAGATCCTCACCAACGTGGCGCGGCATTCGCGCGCCACGCGGGTGGACATCGACCTCGAGGTGAGCGACGCCGAGGTGCGGATGCAGGTGCACGACAACGGCGTGGGCATAACTGAAAGCGACCTGCACGGCCGCAAGTCGCTCGGACTACTGGGCATGCATGAGCGAGCCCTGCTCTTCGGCGGCGAGGTGAGCATAACGGGCGCCCCTGGGCAAGGAACTCGCGTGGCCGTCGTCATTCCAACCAGAAACAGGGCATAGAGGCCGCGCATGAAAGTGATCATCGCTGACGACCATCCCGTGGTCCGCCAGGGGCTGCGGCAGATGCTGGCAGTCGAATCGGACCTCACCGTGGTGGGCGAGGCGCGCAACGGCCAGGAAGTGGTCGACCTTTCCAGGCGCGTGCCGTGGGAAGTGGCCGTGCTCGACTACAACATGCCGGGCAAGAACGGGCTGGAGCTCATCAAGGAGCTGCGCCAGCGTTACCCGGGCCGGGCGGTGCTCATCCTTTCCATGTACCCCGAAGATCGCTATGCGGTGCGCGCGCTCAAGGCCGGCGCGTCGGGCTACCTCACCAAGGAGAGCGCGCCCGAGGAGCTGGTGAGCGCCATCCGCAAGGTCGCCGGCGGCGGCCGCTACGTCACCCCCACCCTGGGCGAGAAGCTCGCCCTCGAGCTCGAGGACAACCGCGGCAAGCCGCTGCACGAGACGCTTTCCGACCGCGAGTACCAGGTGATGTGGATGATCGCCTCGGGCAAGACTGTCCGTCAGATCGCGGATGAATTGTTTCTAAGTCCAAATACGGTAAGCACCCATCGCACGCGCATCCTGCGCAATATGAACATGATGTCGAATGCGGAGCTGATGCACTACGCTATCGCGCACCACTTGGTCGACTAAGTCTTCGACTGAATCTGGGTCCCCGCTTCGCGGGGACGACAGCACCGAAGGTTGTAGTCAAACGACTACAAGCCTATCGTTTCTTTCCCGATACCTCCTGTCGGGATTGCCCCGTAGCATCCAGCACTTAGCTTCAAAAGAACGACGCAGGGGTAAGCCATGGAATCCATGCACGCAGGCCTCCAGATGATGCTCGACCGCGGTGAGCTATTGAAGTGCTTGCGCCAGTTCAGGCGCGGCGACTTTACCGTGCGCATGCCGCTCAACATGACCGGCATCGACGGCGAGATCGCCCACGCATTCAACGACGTGGTGGAGCTCGAGGAAGCCAAGGCC
>JBJMWH010000272.1:0-5784 GCA_045810245.1 Burkholderiales bacterium
GCCCCCCGAACCGGAAGAGGCGCGGGGGCGCCTCCCCTTGCCCCCCGCTGATCCCCCCGCTTTACCGTCCCCCCGCTTTACCGTCGCCCCGCTGTGCCGTAAGTCGCGATATCACTGTCGTCGGGCGGGAACGGCGCGTCCAGTCGAATCGGCGCCGTAGCGCCGGGTAATACCGCGCGACTTGCCGCCGTGTACGTCGCGCCGTTCCGCGCGAGCGACCTAGTACGATTGGGCGAATCGATGAGCCGCGAAATCCGCTTCGACCCCGCGCTTCCGGTGAGCGCGCGTCGCCAGGAAATCCGCGCGGCGCTCGAGCGGCATCCGGTGGTCGTGGTGTGCGGCGAGACCGGCTCTGGCAAGACCACGCAGCTGCCCAAGATCCTGCTCGAGATGGGCGGCGGCGGGCGAGGCCGGCGCATCGGCCATACCCAGCCGCGGCGCGTCGCCGCGCGCAGCGTCGCGGCGCGCATCGCCGAGGAGCTCGGGGCGGAGCTCGGCGGCCTGGTCGGATACAAGGTGCGCTTCCAGGACAGGGCGCGCCCCGATACCGCTATCAAGCTGATGACCGACGGCATCCTCCTTGCGGAGACGCAGGGGGATCCGCTGCTCTCCCAGTATTGGGCGCTCATCGTCGACGAAGCCCACGAGCGCAGCGTGAACATCGATTTTCTGCTCGGCTATCTGAAGGGCCTGCTCGCCCGGCGCGCCGACCTGAAGCTCGTGGTCACCTCCGCGACCATCGACGCCGCGCGCTTCTCGCAGCACTTTGGGGGCGCCCCGGTGATCGAGGTGTCGGGCAGGCTTTATCCGGTGGAGGTCCGCTATCGTCCCGTCGCGGGGGACGAGGAGGACACCACGCGCGAAGAGGAGGAGCAGGCGCTTGCGGAAGCGGTCGAGGAAGCCTGCCGCGAAGGCGGGGGCGACGTGCTCGTGTTTCTGCCCGGAGAACGCGAGATCCGCGACACCGCCGAGGTGCTGCGGAAGCGAAAAATAAAGGGCGAGCTGCTGCCGCTTTACTCCCGGCTTCCCCCCGCCGAGCAGGACCGGGTATTCAAGCCGGCGAGCGAGCGCCGCATCGTGCTCGCGACCAACGTGGCGGAGACCTCCATCACCGTGCCCGGCATCCGCTACGTGATCGATACCGGGCTTGCGCGCGTGAAGCGCTATAGCCTGCGCAACAAGGTCGAGATGCTGCGGGTCGAGCCGGTCTCGCAGGCCGCAGCGACGCAGCGCGCCGGCCGCTGCGGGCGGGTCGCGAACGGAGTGTGCATCCGGCTCTACTCGGAGGAGGATTTCGGCAGGCGCCCGGCGTACACCGACCCGGAGCTGCTGCGCTCCTCTCTCGCGTCGGTGATCCTCCGCGCCAAGAGCCTGGGGCTCGATGACATCGAGAGCTTCCCTTTCCTGGACCCGCCCGGCCCGCGCGCCGTCGCCGACGGCTACGCGCTGCTCCACGAGCTCAATGCCGTCGACGAGTCGAAGCAGTTGACCCCCATCGGAAGCGAGCTCGCGCGCCTGCCGCTCGATCCGCGCGTCGCGCGCATGCTGGTGGCGGCCCGAGACGAAGGCTGCCTCGAGCAGGTGCTGGTCATCGCTGCGGCGCTCTCGGTGCAGGATCCGCGCGCGCGGCCGCTCGACAAGGCGGGCACTGCGGACGAGCGCCACAGCGCGCATGCCGACGAGCGCTCCGATTTCCTCGGCTTTCTCAAGCTGTGGCGCCTCCAGACCGAGCCCGGGCTGCGGCGTCTTTGCCGCGAGAACTTCCTGTCGTATCCGCGCATGCGCGAATGGCGCGACGTGCACGCCCAGCTCGAGACGGTGCTCGCTGAGCTGAAATGGCCGCGTTCCTCGGTGGATCCGGAAAAGGACCACCGCAGCATTCATCGCGCGTTGCTCGCCGGCCTGCTCGGCAACATCGGCATCAGGGACGAAGGCGGGGAGCCGCCGACGGCGTACACCGGGGCGCGCGGCATCAAGTTCTGGGTTCACCCGAGCTCATGGACCCGCAAGCCGGGCAAGTGGGTCGTCGCGGCGGAGCTGGTCGAGACGACCCGGCTTTTCGCGCGCTGTGTCGCCGGCATCGATCCGAAGTGGCTGGAGGACATCGGCGGGCATCTCATCCGCCGCGAGCGGCAGAACCCACACTGGGAAAAAAGCCGCGGCCAGGTAATCGCCCTGGAGCGCGGCACGATCTACGGGGTGCCCGTGTACTTCGATCGGCGCGTGCCCTTCGGGCCACTGGACCCGAAGCTCGCCCGCGACATCTTCATTCAATCGGCGCTCGTGGAGGGCGCGCTCGAGACGCGCGCGCCCTTTCTCGCCCACAACCGCCGCCTGATGGCCGAGGTCGAGCGCCTGGAGCACAAGTCGCGCCGGCCGGACATCCTGGTCGACGAGGCGCTGATCCACGCGTTCTACGACGCCCGCATCCCGCGGGCGGTCAACAGCGCCGCCGACTTCGAGCGCTGGCGCTCGCAGGCGGAACGCGCGCAGCCGAAACTGCTGTTTCTCTCGCGCGACGAGCTCATGCGCCACGAAGCGGCCGGGATCACCAGCGAGAATTTCCCGCCGCTGCTCGAGCTCGGCCCCAACCGCTTCGCGCTCGAATATCACTTCGAGCCCGGCTCGGCGCGCGACGGCGTCACCATGACGGTGCCGTTGCCGCTGCTCAATCAGGTTCCCGCAGCGCGCGCCGAGTGGATGGTTCCGGGCCTGCTCAGGGAAAAGGTCAGATCGATGGCGAAGTCGCTGCCGCAGCGGCTGCGCCACAGGCTGGGCCCGCTCGACGACTACAGCGAGCGGTTCGTGCGCAGTGAAACGCCATCCGATGTGCCCCTCGCCGCCGCCATGGCGCGCCACATCCGCGCCGAAAGCGGCCTGGAGGTGCCGCTCGACGCTTTCCGGGCCGACTCGGCGCCGCCCCACCTCCACATGAACTTCCGGGTCATCGACGACCATGGACGGCAGCTCGGCATGGGCCGCGACCTCGCGAGCCTCAAGCGGGAGCTGGGCGGCGCCACCGAGCGCATCCTCCAGGCGCAATCGCAGCCCGCGGCCGCGCAGCGCTACACCGGGTGGACCATGGGCGACCTGCCCGAGCTGATGGAGCTTGAGCGCGACGGCCAGACGCTCATCGGCTATCCCGCGCTGGTCGATGCGGAAGACGCGGTTCTGCTGCAGGTGTTCGATTCGCCGGAAAAGGCGCGCGATGTTCACAGAACCGGCGTGCGGCGCCTCTTCGCGATTGCCTTCCGGGATCGCATCCGCGAGCTCGAGCGCGGCCTCGCGAAGGACGTGGTGCTGGGACCGCTGAAGGACGACATCGTCGCGGCCGCCCTCGAGCGCACCTTCCTCGCCGAATCGGCTCCCATGCTGCAGGCCGATTTTGCGCGGCGCGTGGAGCAGGGGCGCAGCCGCTTCAACCTGATCGCGCAGGAGATTGCGCGCGCCACGTCGGCCATTCTTGCCGAGCGCGCGGCCCTCGCCAGGAAGCTCGCGGCGCTCGAGCGCGGCTTCCCGCACGCGGCGCGCGACGTGAGCGATCAGCTCGAGCGCCTGGTAGCGCCGGGATGGGTCGCGCGCACGCCTTGGGAGCGCATGCAGCACCTTCCACGCTATCTCAAGGCGGCCTCCCTGCGCCTGGACAAGGTGCGCACCGATCCTGCGCGCGATGCGCGCCTCGCTGCCGAAGTAGCGGGCCTGGAGCAGCCGTATCGCCGCGAGTCGGCCGTGCGCGCTCGGCAAGGCGGCGAGAACGCGAGCTTCGCCCAGTTCCGCTGGCTGCTGGAGGAGCTGCGGGTCTCGCTTTTCGCCCAGGAGCTGAAGACACCGGTGCCGGTGTCGGTCAAGCGGCTGTCCAAACTATGGGAGACTTTGCGCCGATGAACCTCGCCGGCGCGCTGCTGTACGGCTTCGCCAACCTGCTGCACCCGCGCATGCTCTGGCTCATGGTGTGGCCGATGCTGGTATCGCTTTTGTTCTGGAGCGCGGTCGCGGCCGCGTTCTGGGATCGGCTCGCCGCTGCGCTCGGCGCATTGTTCCAGCGCTGGCTTGAGCCCGCGGCGGGGTTCCTGCACCTCGACCTCGGCGGCGCCACGATCGTGGCGGCATTCGTGGTGCTGGTGCTGCTTCTCGTGCCGCTGGTCTACCTCACCGCGCTTTTCATCCTCGGCGCTTTCGGCATGCAGAAAATGGTGGATCACGTCGCGCAGCGCTCGTTTCCGGCGCTCGAGCGCAGGGGCGGCGGCAGCGTCGCAGGAAGCGTATGGAACAGCGTGGCGGCGCTTGGCGGCATGGCGATGCTTTTCTTGATCAGCTTGCCCTTATGGCTCCTGCCGCCTCTGTGGCCACTGATTCCGCTCGCCATCTTCGCCTGGACGAACCAGAAGCTGCTGCGCTACGACGCGCTCGCCGAGCACGCCGACGCCCCGGAGATGGCGCGTCTTTTCCGGCAGCGGCGCGGCGCGCTGCTCACGCTCGGGCTCATGTTCGCGCTGCTCGCGTACGTGCCGTTCGTCGGCTTCATCGCGCCGGTGCTGTTCGGGCTCGCGTTCATCCGTTACCTGCTCGGCGGGCTGGAGGAGCTGCGCGGCGCTGCGCCCGGGCTCGACTGATGCAGCGTCGATTGACCGGCCCTATGATGCTCATGCGTACAAAAGATTGGGCCGCGGGAACGCCGCTCGCTAGACTCTGTCAACCCTATCGACCATTCCTATTCGACCGGAGCTGACAGTGTTCGAGAACCGTGAAGGACAAAGGATCCCCCAGGCAAGCTTCCGTACCCGCACTGAAGGCGGTGACTGGAAAACGCTCACCAGCGATGAGCTCTTCAAGGACAAGACCGTGGTCGTGTTTTCGCTGCCGGGCGCGTTCACCCCGACCTGCTCTTCAACCCACGTACCGCGCTACAACGAGCTGGCCCCGGCGTTCTTCGCCAACGGCGTGGACCGCATCGTGTGCATTTCGGTGAACGACGCATTCGTCATGACCGAATGGGCCCGCACGCAGGAGTGCGGCAACATCACCATGGTTCCCGACGGCAACGGCGAGTTCACCGCGAAGATGGGTCTGCTGGTGGACAAGAGCGAGCTCGGCTTCGGCAGGCGCTCGTGGCGCTACTCGATGCTCGTGCGAAACGGGGTGATCGAAAAGATGTTCATCGAGCCCGAGAAGCCGGGCGATCCGTTCGAGGTGTCCGACGCCGATACGATGCTGAACTTCATCAATCCCAAGGCGAAGAAACCCGATCAGGTGGCGATTCTTACGCGCGAAGGGTGCGGGTTCTGCGCCAAGGCTAAGGCGCTGCTGAAAAGCCTAGGCTACGCGTATTCGGAGATCAAGCTCGATCACAGCGACCGCTCGCGGGTCGTTGGCGCGATCACCGGGCGCGGCACCGTGCCGCAGGTGTTCGTCAACGGCAGGCATATTGGCGGCCTCGAAGAGTTGCAGGAATGGGCTAAAAAGGCCGCGTGAAGTCGCTTGAAAGGCAGGCCAACTGATTGTTCGGCGCCTATATCATTGGTGACGAGATACTGGTTGGCAAGCGCCAGGACAAGCATTTTTCCTTCCTGATCGAAGCACTCGGCCGCCGTGGGCTGCGCCTGGCCTGGGCGCAGTATCTCGGCGACGAGCCCGAACGGCTGACCGCGGCCTTCGGTCGCAGTCTGGCAGCCGGCGAAGCAGTGTTCAGCTTCGGCGGTATCGGCGCAACGCCCGACGACCACACGCGCCAGTGCGTTGCGGCTGCCGCGCGCGTCAGGCTGGTCGTGCATCCGGAAGCCGAGC
>JBJMWH010000273.1:0-4713 GCA_045810245.1 Burkholderiales bacterium
TTCCTGAAGGAAAAGAACTACACCCTCGCTGGCCGCAAGGTCACGCTGACCGTGGCGGATTCGGGCGGCGTTCCGGCGCAGGCGCGCACGAAGATGCAGGAGCTCGTCGAGCGCGACCGCGTGCACGCGGTCGTTGGTCCGCTCGCCGCGTTCGAGGCGCTGGCGATGGACGACTACATCCGCAGCGCGCAGATCCCGACGCTGCCGATCGCCGGCGCCGAGGACATGACGCAGCGCAAGGCGAATCCCTGGTTCGTGCGCGCAACGTCCACCTCGGCGCAATGCGGGCATCCGGCGGCCGACTACTGTGCCAAGCATCTCAAGTACAAGCGCATGGCGGCGATCGCCGACGACTTCGCCTACGGCCACGAGATGCTCGGCGGCTTCCAGAAGGTCTACCAGGACGCAGGCGGCACGCTGGTGCAGAAGCTGTTCTCGCCGCTCAATGCGCCCGACTACGGCAGCTATATCGCGCAGCTCAAACCCGACGTCGACGGCGTCTTCCTCGGCTTCGCCGGGTCGAACGGTTTCCGCTTCTTCAAGCAGGTCAACGAGTACGGCCTGAAGACGCCGATGGTCGGCGGCATGACTGCCTTCGACGAAGTCGCGGTACGCAACATGGGCGACTACGCGCTCGGCTCGCTTTCGAGCTGCTGGTACACGGCGCAGCTCGACAATCCGATCAACAGGCGCTTCGTCGCCACGTACAACAAGGAGAACGGCTACGACCCCGGGCAGTACGCTTCCGGTACTTACCTCTACGGCGAGGTGCTCGCCGCCGCGATCGGCGCGCTGAAGGGGAAGATCGAGGACAAGAATGCCTTCATCAAGGCGCTGCGCGCCGTGCGGGTCGACACGTTGCGCGGCCCGATCGCATTCGACGATTACGGCAACGTGGTGGGGAACATCTATATCCGCAAGGTCGAGAAGAAGGACGGCCGGCTGGTGAACACCAACGTCCATACTTATCCCAACGTCAGCCAGTTCTGGACCTATGACCCCAACGAATTTCTCAAGCAGCCGGTGTATTCGCGCGACTGGCCACCGATGAAGAGTACCTAAGGAAAAGACCATGACGACAAGGCAGCGCATCAGTTATTTCCCGTTGGAGAACATGGACGCGGCGATGCAGGCCGAAATGGATCGCTGCCGGCGCGAGGGTACGCCGCGGCCGGAGAGCTCGGCGGTGCGCGCGCACGTGCCGGCAGCGTTCTGGGCCTTCGCGAATTCCTGGCGCGATCTGTTCCACCGCGGCGTGTGCGACCATGCCATCAAGGAGCTGTGCCGCCTCTACGTATCGCGCTCGGTGCAGTGCGATTACTGCGGTAACCAGCGCTCGATCAAGGCCGCTGGCGCCGGCGTGGTCGAGGATCACGTAATGGACCTGCTCAACTTCGAGAAGTCCACGCGCTACGGCGAGCGCGAGAAAGCGGCGCTGGCCTACGCGGAGGCCATCACCTGGCACCTCGAAACCGACGATGCGTTCTGGGAGCGGCTGCACCGGCACTACAGCGAGCCGGAGCTTGTGGAGCTCGGCTGCTTCATCGCGCTGACCATGGGCCAGCAGAGCTGGCTACGCCTGCTGAACATCGATCATCATCAGGTGCTCGCCGGAACGTCGGCTTCGATGGCGCCGGGCTACGAAAGCGAGGACGCGCTGAAACGCTCCAAGTCCGATCCGCAGTACTGGGCCAGGCAGAAGCGCTGATGAAAAGGCTGGTCCTTCTCGCCGCGCTACTCTGGATCGGCGCCGCGCAGGCGCAGTCCTATCCGGTCAAGTCGATCACGATCATTGTGCCGTTCACGCCGGGAAGCGCGACCGATGTTGCCGCGCGCCTCGTGGGCGAGAAACTGAGCACGGCGTGGGGGCAGCCGGTGATCGTCGACAACCGCGCCGGCGCTGGAGGCACGATCGGCATCGCGCAGACCGCGCGGGCGGAGCCCGACGGCTACACGCTCGCGGTGGTATCGACCGGCCATGTGGTCAACCCGGTGCTCTACAAGGAGCTCCCCTACGACACGCTCAAGGACCTCGCCGGCGTGGCGCCGCTCGCTTCCCTCCCGAGCGTACTGGTGGTGGCGCCGAGCCTGGGAGTCAGGAACGCTAAGGAGCTCGTTGCGCTCGCCAAGGCAAAGCCGGGCGAGCTGAACTACGGCACCGCGGGCGTCGGCAGCGCCGCCCACATCAATTCGGAGAAGTTCAATCACGCCGCCGGCATCAAGGCGCTGCATATCCCGCTCAAAGGCACGCCGCCGATCCTCGCCGAGACCATGGCGGGACGGGTGCATTTCGCCTGGGTGCCGAGCCTGGGAAGCATGGGATTGCTGAAGGACGGCAAGCTGGTTGCACTCGCCGTGAGCACGCCCAAGCGCATCGCCGCGCTCCCCGAGGTGCCGACAATCGCCGAGGCCGGCTACCCGGGCGGCGAATTCAATTTCTGGGTCGGCATGCTGGCGCCGGCGAAGACGCCGCGCGACGTGATCGCCAAGGTCAACGCCGAGGTCAACAAGGCGCTGAAGTCCGCCGACCTGATCGAGCGCCTGGCCAAGCTCGGCGCCGAGCCGATGTCGATGAGCCCGGCCGAGTTCGATGCCTTCATCCGGCGGGAGCATGATGAGCTGGGCAAGATCATGCGCGACGCGGGAGTGACGCCCCAATAGAGGGACCAAGGCGAAGCGCGCATAAGCGCGCCCGGGTCAACGCCTGGCCCGATCAGGGGTTGAACATTCGAGGGAAAAAGACGTCGAATCGAAGACGAGGAGGATCGCTATGAAAGTGCTCAAGCTGCTCGCCGGCGCGTTGCTCGGCGGTGTTGCGCTGCACGGTGCCGCGCAGAACTATCCAACCAAGCCCGTGCACGTCGTCATCTCGTTCACGCCCGGAAGCTCGACCGACATCGTCGGGCGGATCGTGATCCAGAAGCTTACGGAGATGTGGGGCCAGCCCGTGGTGCCCGAGAACAAGGCCGGCGCCGGCGGCTCGATCGGCTCGGCGGCCGTGGCGAAGGCGTCGCCCGACGGCTACACGCTGCTCATCAATTCCAACGCCCACTGCGTCAACCCGGCGATCTACTCGAAGCTCCCGTACGACACGCTGAAGGACTTCACCGAGATTGCGCCGCTCGCCATCCAGCCCAACGTGTTCGTGGTGCCGGCAGGCTCGCAGTACAAGACCCTGACGGATTTCGTGAAGGCGGCGAAGGCGCAGCCCGGCGGCCTGAACATCGGCCATGCCGGCGTCGGCAGCGGCACGCACCTCAACACCGAGAAGTTCATCGCCGCCGCGGACATCAAGGTGACCGAAGTGCCGTTCAAGGGCACGCCGGAAGTGGTCGCCGCGATGCTGAGCGGCGACGTGAACGCCTACTGGGCGCCGATTTCGGCCGCCATGTCGCTCGTCAAGGGCGGCAAGCTCCGGCCGCTCGCGGTGAGCACGGCGAAGCGCAACGCCCAGCTTCCGAACGTTCCGACCACGGCCGAAGCCGGCGTCCAGGGCGCCGATTCACCCCTGTGGTTCGGTCTCTGGGGGCCGGGCGGAATGCCCGCGGATCTGGTGAAGAAGATCAACGGCGACGTGCGCAAGGCGCTCGCGGACCCCGCGGTGAAGGAGCGCCTCACCGCCGGCGGCAACGACACCATGGACATGTCGCCCGACCAGTTCCAAAAGCTCGTGCGCACCGAGATGGACGAGTACTCGCGGGTGCTCAAGGCGGCCGGCGTCAAGCCGCAGTAGCGAGAACAAGGATGCGGCGGGAGGAAAGATGAAAATTCTGCTGGCACTACTACGCGCTTTGTGCGCGCTACCGCTAAGCGCCCTGTGCGCGCTTCCAGTGTGGGGGCAAGCCTATCCCAACAAGCCCGTGCGGCTGATCATCTCGTTCACGCCCGGCAGCTCGACCGACATCATCGGCCGCGCCGTGGCCGCGAAGCTGCAGGAGATGTGGGGCCAGCCGGTGGTCGCCGAAAACCGCCCCGGCGCCGGCGGCACCGTCGGCTCGGAATTCGTGCTGCGCTCCGATCCCGACGGCTACACGCTGCTCGCGAACTCGTCGGCGCACGTGGCGAACCCGGGGATCTACAAGGACATGCGCTACGACACGCTGCGCGATTTCGTCAATCTCGCGCTGCTCGGCGGGGGGCCGAACGTGCTGATGGTGAGCCCCGATGCAGGCTGGAAAACGCTGGGCGACTTCGTAATAGCGGCGAAAGCCAATCCGGGCAAGCTCAACTTCGCCTCCGCGGGCATCGGCAGCGGCACGCATTTCAACCTCGAGAAGCTCAAGATCGCTACCGGCGTCGACGTAGTGCATGTGCCGTACAAAGGCACGCCTGAGGCGATCGGCGACACCATCGCCGGACGCACCTGCTGCTACTGGGCGCCGCTCAACGCGGCGCTGCCGCACGTCACCGGGGGCAAGGCCGTGGCGCTCGCAGTGTCTTCGGCGCAACGCTCGCCGCTCCTGCCCAACCTGCCGAGCGTCGCCGAGCAGGGCTACCCCGGCTTCGACTACACGCTCTGGGTCGGGCTGTGGGGGCCGGCGAAGATTCCGGCCGACCTCGCGGCGAAGATCAACAAGGATGTGAACGCGGCGCTGGCGACGCCGGAGCTGCGCGCGCAGCTGACCAGGCTGGGCACCGTGCCGGGCAACCTGACGATCCCGCAGTTCACCGATTTCGTGAAGAAGGAGCTGGAGGAAACGAAGAAGATCCTCG
>JBJMWH010000274.1:0-6224 GCA_045810245.1 Burkholderiales bacterium
GAGCTCGACGCCGGCGTCGTATGGGGACCGGCCGCCGGTTTCCTCGCTGCGCGCAGAAAGCTCCTCGCGACGCCGGCGAGGGCGCCCGCCGAGCTCGCATCGCTGCCATTCGAGTTCTCGATTTCCATGGGCGTCGAAAGCGGCAACGCCGGCCTGCGCGACCGACTGAACGCCGTCATTGAGAGGCGACAGGCAGAGATCGATTCGATCCTGGCGGACTACTCGGTGCCGCTCGTGCGATGAAACGCCTCATCGTCATCGCGTTGTTCATCGTTGCGGGCTGCGAACGGGAGCAACGCCAGTTCCAGATTCCGCCGCCGCAGGCTGCGTCGCCCAAGCCGCTGCATACAAATAACGAGCGCAATGCATACGCCCTCTCGCAGGGCAAGACGCTCTTCCGCTGGTTCAATTGCAACGGCTGCCACGCCGGGGGCGGCGGCGGCATGGGCCCGGCGTTGATGGACGAGAAGTGGCGCTACGGCAACAACCCCGACGAGATCTACCGCAGCATTATGGAAGGACGGCCGAACGGCATGCCGGCGTTCCGCGGGCACCTCGCCGAAGACCAGGCGTGGCAGCTCGTCGCCTATGTCCGCTCGATGAGCGGGTTTGCGCGCAAGGATGCCGCGCCCGGCCGTGCCGACAGTCTTTACCCGGGCGAGCCCGAGAACATGCGGGACGCGCGCCGCTGATGTTCACTGTCCAGGACATGCTTTCGGCTGCCGGACCGCAGGCGCGCCACATCGAGGCGCTGTGGTGGCTGATGCTCGCGGTCTGCAGCGTAGTCTTTGTCGCGGTGCTGGCCGCGCTCGCCTGGGTGCTCTGGCGTGCCCCGCGCGCAGCGGCGGGGACGCCGCCCGACCTGCGCTCGCTCGCACAGCGGGAAGGAGGAACGGCGCTTGCGGTAGCGCTCGCCGTGCTCGTCTCGGGCCTGCTCCTCATTGGGCTCATGGTGGCGAGCTTTGCCACGGACCGCGGGCTCGGCCGTCTCGGCCCGCCGGAACTCGAGATCGAGGTGACCGCGCACCGCTGGTGGTGGGAGGCGCGCTACACCAGCACCGAGCCTTCGAATACGTTCGTCACGGCAAACGAGCTGCATATACCGGTGGGCAAGCCGGTGCTGCTGCGCCTGCGCTCCGACGACGTGATCCATAGCCTCTGGGTCCCGGCGCTCGCCGGCAAGAAGGACCTGATCCCGGGACGCGAGGCGACCCTAGAGGTCCAGGCGGACAAGCCCGGCACCTACCGCGGGCAATGCGCGGAGTTCTGCGGCGCCCAACACGCGAAGATGGCGTTCGTGGTTATTGCCGACGACGAGTACGAAAACTGGGCCGCGGCGCAGCGCAAGCCTGCGCGCGAGCCCTCGAACGCCGACCAGGAGCGCGGGCGGAACATCTTTCTCGCCGGCACCTGCGTCATGTGCCATGCAATCCAGGGCACGAGCGCCAACGCGCGCCGCGCGCCCGATCTCACGCACCTCGCGAGCCGCGGCACCCTGGCCGCGGGGACGGTGCCGAACACGGTCGGCCACCTCGCTGGCTGGATTCTCGATCCGCAGGGGATCAAGCCGGGCGTCAACATGCCGGCCAATCCCATGGCACCCGACGACCTGCAGGCGTTGCTTGCGTACCTCACCGGACTGCAATGAACCCCGTCCTGCAGCGCACCTGGAGCGATCCCCCCGGTCTCGCCGGCTGGCTGTCCGCGATCGACCACAAGAGCATCGGCAAGCGCTATCTCGTCACTGCCTTCGTCTTCTTCGCGCTCGCGGGGCTGCTCGCCGCGGCGATGCGCCTGCAGCTCGCGAAGCCGGAGAACACGCTGATGGGGCCGGATCTCTACAACCAGCTCTTCACCACCCACGGCACCGTAATGATGTTCCTGTTCGCCGTCCCTGTGATGCAGGGGATGGCGATCTATCTGGTGCCGCTCATGATCGGCGCCCGCTCCGTGGCTTTTCCGCGCATGAACGCTTTCGCCTACTGGGTCTACCTCTTCGGCGGGATCTTCATTTTCACCTCGCTCGCGCTCGACATCGGCCCGGACAACGGCTGGTTCAGCTACGTGCCGCTCGCGGGGCCGGAGTACGGGCCGGGCAAGCGCGCCGATGTCTGGGCGCAGATGATCACCTTCAGCGAGCTGTCCGGCCTGCTCGCCGCGGTCGTCGTCATCGCCACGGTCTTCAAGATGCGCACGCCCGGCATGACGCTGTACCGCATGCCGCTCCTCGTCTGGGCGATGCTCGTCACCGCCTTCATGGTCGTCTTCGCCATGCCGGCCGTGATGCTGGCGAGCACGCTGCTCATCATGGATCGGCTCGTCAGCACGCACTTCTACAATCCGGCCGAAGGCGGCGACGCGCTGCTCTGGCAGCACCTCTTCTGGTTCTTCGGCCATCCCGAGGTGTACTTCATCTTCATCCCGGGCCTCGCCTTCATGTCGTCGATCATCCCGACGTTCTCGCGGCGGCCGATCTTCGGTTACCCGGCGATCGTGCTTTCGCTGACCACCACGGCATTCCTCTCGTTCGGCCTGTGGGTGCACCACATGTTCGCCGCCCAGCTGCCCGAGCTCGGCAAGAGCTTCTTTACCGCGGCCAGCATGATGATCGCGATCCCGACCGCGATCCAGATCTTCTGCTGGATCGCGACCCTGTGGCGGGGAAAGCTGGTGCTCGCGACGCCGATGCTCTATGCGCTCGCCTTTTTCTTCATTCTCGTTCTCGGCGGCCTCACCGGCGTGATGGTCGCCTCCGTGCCGCTCGACTTGCAGCTCCACGATACGTATTTCGTGGTCGCGCACCTGCACTACGTATTGATCGGCGGAGCGGTATTCCCGCTCTTCGGCGCCTGGTACTACTGGTTTCCGAAGATCACCGGGCGCATGCTCGGCGAGCGCCTCGGGAAGTGGCAGTTCTGGCTATTCTTCGTCGGCTTCAACGTGGCCTTCTATCCCATGCATCACCTCGGCCTGAAAGGCATGCCGCGACGCGTGTACACGTACTCCGAGGCGAGCGGATGGGGCGACCTGAACCTTCTGGCGACGCTCGGCGCGGCGACCATCGCGCTCAGCATGGTGCTCTTCATCGTCAATGTGTGGGCGAGCCTGCGGCGCCCGGTTGCCGCTCCGGAGAATCCGTGGGGCGGCGGCACGCTGGAGTGGGCGACGAGCTCGCCGCCTCCGGCCTACAACTTCGACCGCCAACCGATCGTGCGCACTCGGGATCCGCTCTGGGAGCCGATGGACCTGCAGCCGGCCGAGCCGACGCACGTCGTCGGCCTGGTGGAGACGCAGCGCGAAGCGCTGATTACCACCGTTGTCGACGCCATGCCTGACCACCGGCTTTCGTTCCCAAGTCCTTCGATATGGCCCTTCGTGAGCGCCGTGGCGGTGACCGTACTCTTCCTGGGATCGATCTTCACGCCATGGGCAGTGGTGTGGGGCGCAATCCCGGTGGCGATCGCCGTAACGCTCTGGTTCTGGCCGAAGCCGGGCGAGACCGAAACGCACCTGCGCATCGAGAAGCGGCCATGAACCACCGCGCGCTCGACGTCTCCGGGCTGCCGAGCTACAAGTTCAGCCACCACAGCCTGATGTGGTGGGGAATCATGGGCATGATCGCGATCGAAGGCACAGCGTTCGCGCTCATGATCGCGGCCTACTTCTACCTCGCGAGCCAGGCGCGAGACTGGCCGCACGGCACGCCGCCGCCGGAGCTCTTCTGGGGAACCCTGAACCTTATCGTGCTTCTCGTCAGTGCCATTCCCAACCACTGGACGAAGCGCGTCGCCGAGGACGGCGACGAGCGCCGAATGCGCATCGGACTGGTGATCTGCTCGCTTTTCGGGTTCGCGCTGGTCGGCATCCGCGCGCTCGAGTTCACCGCGCTCAACTGCCGCTGGGACACGAACGCTTACGGGTCCGCAACGTGGACGCTGCTAGGGCTGCACACGGTGCACCTCGTCACCGACCTCTACGACACCGTCGTTCTCGCGGCGTTATTCTTCTTTCCGCCGCTCGAGGGCAAGCGCCACGTCGACGTGAGCGAGAATTGTCTGTACTGGTATTTCGTGGTCTTTACGTGGCTGCCCATCTACTTCGTCATCTACATTTCGCCGCGGCTCGCCTGATGCGCTCCTGGCCCGGGCTCGTCCTCGCTCCGGTGCTCGCGCTGGCGAACCTCTACGTCCTGTATGCGCTGGTGCCCGCGGTGTGCACGCTCGGCAAGGCGTGGATGCTGCATGTGACGGCCGCCTTCTTCCTTCTGCTGACGCTTGCCATCACCGTCATGTCCTGGCAGGCCTTCCGAGCCGCACGCGCCGAGCTTCTGCCGCTCGTCTCCCTGTGGAGCGGCGCCTTTTTTTCGCTCGTGGTCCTGGCGCAGTGGACGGCACCGCTCTTTCTCGGCCCGTGCTCGCACTGATCCTTGCCGCCGCCGCGCTGTACGTCTGGGGACTCGCCCGCCTGTGGCGTCGCGCCGGGGCGGGGAGGGGCATTGGCTTGGCGCATTCGGCGTGCGCGGCCGCCGGGTTCGTGGCGCTGCTCTTCGCGCTCGAATCGCCGCTGCATGAGATGGCCGAGAAACGGCTCTGGGCGCACATGATCCAGCACGAGGTCCTCATGGTGGTCGCGGCGCCGCTCCTCGTCCTCGGCCGTCCGGCGCAGGCGCTCGCCTTCGTGGTGCCGTTGCGCCTGCCGCGTTGGCTCGCCGACCCGCTGCTCGCGTGGACCCTCCACGCCGCGGCGATCGTCTTCTGGCACATGCCCTCGGCCTTCGCCGCCGCGCTTGCGAACCCCTGGCTGCATTTCGCGCAGCACGCCAGCTTCTTCGTCACCGGGCTCCTGTTCTGGTGGACCCTCGACCGGCGACTCGCCGCCATGGCGTCGCTCTTCGCCACGATGATGTATACCGGCGCGCTCGGCGCGCTGATGGCGCTTGCGCGCTATCCCTGGTATGCGGGCTATGCGCTCGAGGACCAGCAACTCGCCGGGCTCGTCATGTGGATTCCCGCCGGCCTCGCGTACCCTCTGGCCGCGCTTTTCATCGGCTGGCAATGGCTGCGACGCTCCGCTGCGCATTCGTAATTGGGTCGTGCCACTCGACGAGTCGGGCGCGCGCGACGTCGCCGCTTATCTTTACAGCCTGTAAAACACGATCGTGCTACCTGATCGCCGTCCGGGCACGGCACAAGGATTGCTGCCGCTTGGGCAACCCGTTGAGGAGTCACGCAATGTCCAAAGTAGCCGGTAAACCGCTCGATGCGATCAAGTTGCTCAAGGAAGATCACGAGTATGTGAAAAAGGCGTTGCGCGCCTTCGAGAAGATGGACCACGGCGATCACGCGGCGCTGAAAGGCTTGGTCAGCCAGGTGTGCACCGCCCTGAAAGCCCACGCGCAGGTCGAAGAGGAACTGTTCTATCCGGCTGCGCGCAAAGCCATCAAGGACGAGGACCTCATGAACGAGGCGGAAATCGAGCACGATTCGGCGAAGAGCCTCATACGGCAGCTCGAGCGCATGAAGCCCGACGACCCGAAATACGTCGCCACCTTTACGGTGCTGGGCGAATACGTCAAGCATCATGTCAAGGAGGAGGAGTCCGAGATCTTCCCGAAGGCGCGTCGGCGCAAACTCAACCTCAAGCGGCTCGGGGACCGATTGATGGCCCGCAAGATTCAGCTCGGCACCTGAGGGCGTCCCTTCAGACCCTCGCTCAGGCGGCCAATAATCGATCAACCACCGTCCGATCGACGGGCTTCCGAAGAAATGCGTTGCATCCCCCCAACATGGCCCGCCTTTGCACCTCGTCACCGTCCACTCCTGTAACGGCAACCACGAAAAGCTCCTCCGGTTTGGCTAGCGCTCGGAGCTGGCGAGCAAGATCGCTCCCGTCCATATCGGGCAACAGCATGTCGACAAACACGGTGTCAGGGCGAAAGTTCGACGCAACCTCCAGAGCAGCACGACCGTTGATGGCGAACACCACCTGGTGACCCATCTCGCGAAGCATGATGGCGAAGGTTTGTGCCGTATCGAGATCGTCCTCAACGACGAGAATTCGCTGCACGTTTACGAGCCCTACGGAATGAGTATCAGGCGACGCAGTCGGATCAGCCGGCCGCGGTTTCCTCGAGTTCTATGCCAAGCGAAAGGAGCTTAGTGACGCGCTGATGCAGGCTTTCCTCGATTTCCCTCGCTTCCGTCACGTCCTGGATCAGGATCACT
>JBJMWH010000275.1:0-5849 GCA_045810245.1 Burkholderiales bacterium
GTCCGTGCCGAAGATCTTGCTGACGTTTCGCACCGCGAGCACCGGGCGTCTTGCTCCTTTCGTCCTATCGTACTATCGGCGAAAGCGAGGACGCGCGCCATGGCGAATATCGAAATCCGCTCGGTCGAAGGGCTTGCAGGCAGCGCCGTACCCTACGCGTACGCGGTGAAAGCCGGAGCCTGGCTCTTTCTCAGCGGCCATGAAGCGTTCGATTTCACGGCCGGCCCGGCGCCGGAAGTGGAAGGCCCGGACGGCTTTCCCGGCTTCGGCGCGCCACGCCTGCGGCGCGAGGCCGAGTTCATCCTCAAGCGCATGCGCAAGACCCTCGCCGAGTTCGGCTCGGACTTCCGCCACAGCGTCCGCGTCGACCAGTACTACCCGGTGTTCGAGGCGGTGCGCGCCTACCAGCTCGCGCGCCACGGGGAATTCGGCGACTACATCCCGCCGTCGACCTCGGTGCTGATGGAGCGCCTGTTCAAGCGCGACTCGCACATCTCGATGTCGATGATCGCCGCGGTCCCGGACAAGGGCTACGAGATCGGCAAGCTCTATCCGAAGGAGGTGCCGGTCCCGGTCGGCTCGTTCTTCGTGCCGGCGATCACCTGCAGCGATTTCGTGTTCGTCGCCGGACAGATGGCAAGCGATGAGAACGCGCTCGATCCGAGCGTGCGTCTACCGAAGGAGACGCGCAACTGGGGCGGACCGAACGCGGTGCGCCGCCAGACCGAATTCATCATCAGGAAGCGCCTCGAGCCGGCGCTCAAGGCCGGCGACTCCTCGTGGCAGAACGTGCTCAAGGCGCAGATCTACGTGCCGAGCGCGGCTGACATTCCGGATGCGCTCGACGTGTGGCGCGAGCACGTGCCGCACGCCTGCGCCCTCACGGCGGTGCCGACGCGCGGGTTCGGCTTCGTCGACGGCATCGTCGAGATCAACCTCATCGCCCTTCGCGACGGCGCCAAACGCCGCAAGGAAGTGCTCAAGCCGGACCTGCCGGCGCTCTCGAGCTACGGCACGCATGTGCGCGCCGGCGAGCTCGTGTTCTGCTCGGGGCTCATGCCGCTCGGCGCCGACGGGCTCGTTCCCGGGATCGCCAGCCTCGATGCGCTCGGCCACCCTGCCCAGGCGCAGGCCGCCGCGGTCCTTTCGCATGCGGAGCGCCTGTGCAAGGACGGCGGCAGCATCGTGCGCGCCCAGTGGTTCATGGCCGACGTGCAGGCGTTTCCGGGCGTGCAGCTCGCCTGGTCGCGCCGCCACGGCGATGCTCCCCATCCCTTCGTGTGCGTCCAGGTGCCCGGCGAGCTCGGGGCGCCCGGGGGGCTCCTCACCGCCGATTTCTGGATCCATTCGCCCTGAAACGGCGCCGAGCGCGATTTCCGACTATTGACCCCCCGAGGAACCGCGGGGAGACTCGCCCCACCACGCCACATCTTTTTCGGGGGGAGGGAGATGGCGAAGGGCGGGTTCTTTTCGTTGCTCGTCATCGCGGCGCTCGCCGCCGCGGCGCTCGTGCTTCTTTATCTCGTGATCCGGGCACTCTGGGACGAGCTCGGCCCCATGGTGCGCCTCATCCTCCACCGCGATCGCGTCGTCTCGATCCAGGACGACCAGGACGCCGGGCTGAAACGCTAGGCCGCGGTCCTCGGAGTTCGTCTCAGAGCGGCTGCACCAGGGCCAGGATATTGCCCTCGCTATCCCTGAACCATGCCGCCCTGGCGCCTCCGCCGGTGGCGATGCCGTTCTCCATCTTCATGCCCGGCATGACGTACTCCTCGAACTCGACCCCGCGCGCCCTGAGCTCGCGCACCTCGCGCTCGACATCCTCGACCTGCCAGAACGCCTGACTCGCTTTCGAGGTTCCCGCGTGCGGTGTCGGGTACAGGAAGCAGGCCGTGTCCTTGCCGAACTGGTAGGTGACGCCGCCGGCGTTCTCGTTCTTGGGCTTCAGACCCACCTTGTCCTCGTAGAACTTGCGCGCCCGCGCCATGTCCCGGGCCGGGATATAGGCATACATCGGCGATTCCTGCAGCATGGAGGCCTCCTTATCAAGATCGGCAGCCGCAAGAACTGTTCCCCAGGTGCGCGAAAATAGGGTCTGTCCTGGTCTGTCCCTGTTTTCTCAGCATGAACGAAAAGGTCGAGGCAATCTATCGCGCGGAATCGCGCCGCGTGTTCGCGACGCTGGTGAGGCTGCTCGGCGATTTCGACCTCGCCGAAGAAGCGCTGCACGAGGCGTTCCGCGCGGCGCTCGAGCAGTGGCCGAGCGATGGCGTGCCGGAAAATCCGCGCGCCTGGCTGGTGTCGGCCGGACGCTTCAAGGCGATCGATGCAATCCGCCGCCGCGCCCGGTTCGATCCCCTGGAAGAGGAGCACGCCGAAACCATTTCGATCGAGGAAAAAGAAGTCGATGAAATCGAAGACGACCGTCTGCGCCTGGTCTTCACCTGCTGCCATCCCGCGCTCTCACCCGACGCGCAGGTGGCGCTCACGCTGCGCGAAGTCTGCGGCCTGAAGACCGAAGAGATCGCGCATGCGTTTCTCACGCCGGCGCCCACGCTTGCGCAGCGCATCGTGCGCGCGAAGACCAAGATCCGCGACGCCCGCATCCCGTACGAGGTGCCGGGCCCGGCCGAGCTCGGGGAGCGGCTCGACGCAGTGCTGCGCGTGATCTACCTCGTCTTCAACGAGGGCTACTCGGCCTCGTCCGGCGAAACGGCCACGCGCGCCGACTTGTCGGCCGAGGCGGTGCGCCTGGCGCGGCTCCTGGTCGTACTCTTGCCCGAGCCCGAGGCGGCCGGCCTGCTGGGGCTCATGCTGTTGCACGAATCGCGTCGCGCGGCGCGCACGTCGCCGAGCGGCGACCTGATCCTGCTCGACGACCAGGACCGCCGAAAATGGGACCGAAAGCTGATTGCCGAGGGCGTCGCGCTGGTCGAGCGTGCGCTCGCGTCGCGGCGCTTCGGCCCCTACAGCCTGCAGGCCGCCATCTCGGCAGTGCACGCCGAGGCGCCCGACGCCGCCTCGACCGACTGGGCGCAGATCGTCGCGCTCTACGACGTGCTCGAGCGCCTCGACCCCTCTCCGGTGATCGCGCTGAACCGCGCCGTCGCGCTCGCGATGCGCGATGGCGCGGCGGCCGGACTTTCGGTCGTCGAAGAAATCCTGAGGAAAGGCGAATTGCAGGAGTACCACCTCGCCCATGCAGCGCGCGCCGATCTCTGCCGCCGGCTGGGGCGCGACGCAGACGCGCGCGTCTCCTACGAGCGCGCGCTCGCCCTCGCCCGGCAGGAGCCTGAGCGGCGCTTTCTCATGCGACGGCTCGCAGAACTAAGCTAAGCCACTCACCAGGCTCTTTAGAACGGCCGGATGAGTACTGCGAAGGGGCGGGTAGCCAATAAGGACGCAGAACAAAAAGCTGTCGGGCGCACCCGGACGCCCTGTCGATTTCAAGGCCCCGGCTTCGACTAGAAGCAAAGGAGCCGCACATGGAGATCGTCAAGAAGTTCGGGCCGTACCTCGCCTTGGAGCTGCTGCTGCCAGGCGGGACCGCAGTCGCGCTTTTGCTCTACCTGATCCGGGAGCGAAAAACTTTTTCGCGGGCGGCGTCGATTTGGCCTCAGGCCATTCGACTATCGAACGTAAACCACTAACTCTCAAGGAGATAGCCTTGAAGTTCATCGTTTTGGTCAAGGCGACGAAGGACTCCGAGGCGGCCTCAAGCCGAGCTCGAAGGGCTGGCTGGTCGCCGGCTATACCATCATCGACGTGAAGTCGCGCGAGGAGCTCGAAAGGAAAGGTGAGCGATGAAATACCTCTGTCTGGTGTACGGAGAAGAGAAGGCGATCCAGTCGATGGACGACCGCCACTGCCTCGACTACGACGAGTCGGTCCGCGCAAGCGGCCACTGCATCGCCTCCGAGGCGCTGCAACCGGTGGCAACCGCCACGACCGTGAGGGTGCGCAACGGCAAGGTGTCGGTGACGGACGGCCCCTTCGCAGAGACCAAGGAGTGCCTCGCCGGGTTCTATCTGGTCGAGGCGCGCGACCTCAACGAAGCCATCCAGCTCGCCTCGCGCATCCCGCCCGCCGCCGTCGGCAGCATCGAGGTGCGGCCGATTCGTCCGATTCGCGAAACGACCCTGCGATGAAGAAGAAGACTTCGCCGGCGCGCCGCGAAGCGGGTTAAGGAGGTGGGCGGCTAGGCCGGCGCGGGCGCCGGATCCGACGCGCGCAGCCGCTGGCGCGGCGGATGCTCGTCCATCAGCCACTGCAGCGTGAACGCGGTAAGCCCGATGACGATCAGCGCCCCCCAGCCGAAGTTGTAGCTGCCGAAGCGGTCGAACACCACGCCGCCCATCCAGGCGCCGAAAAACGAGCCGACCTGGTGGCTGAGGAACACGACGCCGTAGAGCGTGTTGAAGTGCGTGAGGCCGAACACGCGGCCGATGATCCCCGTGACGAGCGGTGCAACGCCGAGCCACAGGAATCCCATCGCGGCGGCGAACACCAGCGCCGAGGCCGCGCTCACCGGGACGAGCAGGAATACCACGATGAAGAGCGTCCGCAGCAGATAGATGAGCGCCAGCAGGTGCTTCTGGCTGTAGCGCGCGCCGAGCAGGCCGAACATGTAGGTGCCGATCGTGTTGAACAGGCCGATCAGCGCGAGCGCGCTCGCGCCCACACCCGGCGCCACGCCGCAGAGCGCGAGGTAGCTCGGCAGGTGCGTGGTGATGAACACGAGCTGGAAGCCGCAGGCGAAGAATGCGAGCGTCATGAAGAGGTAGCCGCGATGAGAGATGGCTTCGCGCATCGCCTCGCCAAGCTTCTGCTTCGAGGCGTAAGCACGTGCGCCGGGGCCGGAGGGTTCGCGGATCCCCAGTGACAGGACGGCCATGGAAGAGGCGATGACGGCGAAGGCCACGAGCGCGGCCTGCCAGCCGAAGCCGTCGATGAGATGCTGGCCCACCGGCGCGAGCACCAGGGTGCCGAGCGAGCCCGCGGCGGCCACGAGGCCCACGGTCTGGCTGCGCTTCTCGGGCGGCGTGGCGCGCGAGATCGTGCCGATCAGCACGCCGAAGCCGGTGCCGGCGGTGCCGATGCCGGCGAGGAAGCCAGCGACGTGCAGGGCGCCCGGAAATACGTTCGAGAATCCCATGAGGATGAGCCCGGCCGCGTAGACCAGCGCCGTCGCGATTAGCACCGGGCGCGCGCCGTAGCGGTCGGCCGCCGCCCCGACGAAGGGCTGGGAGAGGCCCCAGACGATGTTCTGCAGCGCGATCGAGAAGCCGAAGGTCGCCGCCGAGATGCCGAGGTCCACGGTCATCGGCCGCATGAACAGGCCCAGGCTCTGGCGCAGGCCCATGCACAGGGAAATGATCACGCCGCTCAGGACAATGAGGAGCAGCATGGCGCGGCGCTGGCTTTGGCTCATGGCGTGAAAACCGGTCCGTTTACCGATGATCGGCTGCTATTTGTACTGGACCTACGCGGACTGTTGTAACGGATGTAACAGTGCGAGAGCGCCCTCACCCGCCGCCGTATTCGAGGTCGCCCTTATAAAGCTCGTAGGCCTTCGAGTACTCCATGACGCGCGCCACCTCGGAGATGAAGTTCTCGTCGTAGCCGGCGCGGCGGAGAAGGTGGAAACCGACTTCCATCCCGGAGCTGATACCCCCGCCGGTGATGACACGGCCGGCGTCGACCACGCGCGCCCGGCTGATTCTGCACTTCGGCGCGATCTCGGCGAGGCGATCGATCGGCACCTTGCCCATGGCCGACTGCTCGAGGCGGTCGGGCTCCTTGCGGTTGGTCGCGGCGAGCCCGTCGAGCAGGCCCATTCTTCCGTAGAT
>JBJMWH010000276.1:0-3790 GCA_045810245.1 Burkholderiales bacterium
TCCGCGAGGCGCGCCACGATTTCAGGCAGCCGAAGGGTCTTCACCAGCGTGGCGTGGAGCTTGTCGACGATCGGCTTGGGCACTGCAGACTGGGCGCACGCCGCATACCACACCGTCACGTCGAACCCCGGGAACCCCGACTCGGCCACCGTCGGGACCTCGGGGATCTTCACGCTGCGCTGAGACGAGCTGACGGCGAGCGCGCGCGTCTTTCCGCTCTTGATGGCGGCAAGCTGCTCGGGCAGGTTGCCGAACATCCCCGTCACCTGTCCGCCCATCACGTCGGCGAGCGCCGGGGCGCCGCCCTTGTAGGGGACGTGGAATAGATCGATCCCGGCAGTGAGCTTGAAGAGCTCCATCGTCATCTGCGGCGAGGTACCGACTCCGGGCGAGGCGTAGTTGTACTTGCCGGGATTCGCCGTCACCAGGGCGACGAATTCCCTGAGCGATTGGGCGGGCACCGATGGATGCACCACCAGGCAGTTCGGCGTCTTGCCCATCAGCGAGATCGGCGCGAAGTCGCGCAGGTGATCGTACGGCAGCTTGTTGTAGAGCGCCGGGCTTACGCCGTGCGAGGCGATGCCGCAGCTAAGGATGGTGTAGCCGTCCGGTGCGGCCCTCGCCGCGTAGTCGGCGCCGACGTTTCCACCGGCGCCGGCCCTGTTCTCCACCACCATCGGCTGGCCGAGCAGCTCGCCCCACTTCGCTGCGACGATGCGCGTGACGATGTCCACGGATCCGCCGGGCGGGAAGGGGACGATGAAGCGCGGCGGCCGGTTCGGGTAATCGGTCTGCGCCTGCGCCGCGCCGGCAATCAGCGCAGACAGCGCGAGCGACAGCAAGGTCTTCATGTCTCCTCCTCCAGGAACAGGAAGCCGCCGAATTTCTCCACGGCTACGCTACGCCGGGGCCCCCTGGAACACAAGCCTTAGAATCCGCGCCTGCCGATGAACGCGCTCCTTGCCTGGTACTTCGTGGCGGTCTGGGGCGCGGGGTACGTCGCGACGAAGATCGGCCTGCAGTACGCGCCCCCCTTCACGTTCCTCAGCCTGCGGTTCGCCTTCGGCCTGCTGTGTCTGCTGCCGGTCGTCCTCCTGTGGAGACCGCGCTGGCCGCGCAACCCCGTGGAGTGGCTGCACCTCGCGGTGGCCGGGCTCTTGATGCACGCGGTGCAGCTCGGCGGCAGCCACTACGCGCAGTACCTCGGCATGTCGGCGGGCGTCGCGGCGCTGATCATCGCCTGCCAGCCGCTCGTGACGGCGGTGGTGGCGTCGCGCTGGCTGCACGAGCATCTGCAGCCGCGGCAGTGGGCCGGCGTGGTGATCGGCCTCGCCGGCGTCGCGCTCGTCGTCTGGCACAAGATGGAAATCCGCGAGGTCACGCTCGGCAGCCTGGTGGGCACGCTCTTCGCGCTCGGCGGGGTGACCGCGGCGACGCTCTATCAGCGCAGGTTCTCTCCGCGCGCGGACCTGAAGGCGGCCGCGGTAGTGCAGTTCGCTGCATCGCTCGCGGTGCTCGCGCCCCTCGCCGCCGCCGTGGAGGGCTTCAAGGTCCATTGGTCGGGCGATCTCCTGGCTGCGATCGCCTTCCTCGTCGTCTTCGCCTCCATCCTCGGCGTGAGCGTGCTCAACTACCTCATGCGCCATGGCGCGGCGACGCGCGTGGCCGGCATGATGTACCTTCCGCCGGTGTTCGCCGTCGCGCTGGAGGCGGCGCTCTTCGGCGTGGTGCCGAGCGGGCTCGCGCTCGCCGGCATCGCGGTGACCTGCCTGGGCGTCGCGATGACCGTGTGGACGCGGCCGCGCCCGGGCGTGACGAGCTGAGGAAAGAAGCAGAAGAACCTTGGAAATCGTCTATTTCGTCGTCCTGAACTGCCTGGGCCACGTCGCGTTCGTCGGCGTGCGCATGACCACGTCGCTCTTCGCGCTCGGCCTGGGCGGCACGGAAGCCGCGGTCGGCGTGCTGATGGCGCTCTTCGCCCTGCTGCCGATGCTGCTCTCGGTGAGCGCCGGGCGGCTCATCGACCGGATCGGGCCCCGCCGGCCGCTGCTCGCCGCGTTCGCGGTGTTGGCCGCCGGCGCCGCCCTGCCCTTCGCAGCGCCGCAGATGGCCACGCTGTATATCTCGTGCACGCTCGTGGGGACGGCTTTCATGTTCATCCACATCGCGATGAACAGCGTCTTCGGCGCCTACGGCACGCCCGAGGAGCGCGCGGTGACCTTCTCGTGGCTCGCGCTCGGCTTCTCGATCTCGAGCTCCATCGCCCCGGTGGTCGCGGGCTTCGCCATCGATCACCTCGGCCACGCCGCGGCGATGCTGCTGCTCGCCGCCTTTCCGGTCCTTGGCGGCGTGCTGTTGTGGGGCATGCGGCGGCCACTGCCGCGGCCGGAACCGGTGGCGCACGTAAGGCGCTCGGGCGTGGTCGACCTGCTGCGCATCCAGCAGCTGCGCAACACCTTCATCGTGAGCGTGCTCCTGGCGATGGGCTGGGACCTCTACACCTTCCTCACGCCGCTTTACGGCGCTCGCCTCGGCCTCGCAGCGACGACGATCGGCGTGATCATGTCGACCTTCGCCCTCGCCACCTTTGCGGTGCGCCTCGTCATGCCGCTCGTCGTGAAGCGCCTGCGCCAGTGGGTGGTGATGAGCTCGGCGATGGCCGTGGCGGGGACCGCGTATATCCTCTTTCCCCTTTTCACCAGCGTGCCGCTCCTCATGGCGCTCTCGTTCGTCCTGGGCCTCGGCCTGGGGTGCGCGCAGCCGATCATCATGTCGCTCCTCTACGAGGCCTCGCCGCCGGGACGCCAGGGCGAGGCGGTCGGCATGCGCACCTCGCTTCTGAACGGCAGCCACACGATGATTCCACTGGCCTCGGGCGCCCTTTCGGCGGTGGCCGGCATGGGGCCGGTGTTCTGGCTGCTGGCCGCGTTTCTCCTCGGCGGCGCCTGGTTCGCGCGCCAGCGAATAGAATAGCGCCGCCATGAAGCGCATCACGCTCAGCCAGTTCCTGCTCGCGCGCCAACGCGACAAGAAGCTCATCAACGCCGACCTGCGCCTGCTCATCGAGACGATCGCGCGCGCGTGCAAGGGCATCAGCACGCGCGTGAACAAGGGCGCGCTCGCAGACGGGCTGGGCGGGGCGGCGACCAAGAACGTCCACGGCGAGGCGCAGAAGACACTCGACGTGCTCTCGAACGAGATTCTGCTCGAGGCGAACGAGTGGGGCGGCAACCTCGCTGCGCTCGCCTCCGAGGAAATGGAAGACCCGCGGCCCATTCCGACCCACTACCCGCGCGGCGAGTACCTGCTGCTCTTCGATCCGCTCGACGGCTCGTCGAACATCGACGTCAACATTTCCGTGGGCACCATCTTCTCGGTGCTGCCCTGCCCGAAGATCGAGAGCGGCGCCTACTGCGAGCCCAACGAGAAGGCCTTCCTGCAGCCCGGCCGCAACCAGATCGCCGCCGGCTTCGCGGTGTACGGCCCGACCACGGTCTTCGTGATCACGGTGGGCGACGGCGCGCACGGCTTCACGCTCGACCGCGAAACCTTCACCTTCGTGCTGACGCACCCCGACATCCGCATCCCCGAGGATACCCAGGAGTTCGCCATCAACATGTCGAACGCGCGCCGCTGGGAGGCGCCGGTGAAGCGCTACATCGACGAATGCGTCGCCGGAAGCGATGGCGCACGCGGCAAGGACTTCAACATGCGCTGGGTCGCCTCGATGGTCGCGGACGTATTCCGCGTCATCTCGCGCGGCGGCATCTTCATGTACCCGCGCGACTCG
>JBJMWH010000277.1:0-18038 GCA_045810245.1 Burkholderiales bacterium
CTCGAGCTCGGCGGCAACGCGCCTTTCATCGTGTTCGACGACGCCGACCTCGACGCCGCGGTCGAAGGCGCGCTCGCCTCGAAATACCGCAACGCGGGCCAGACCTGCGTGTGCGCGAACCGCCTGTACGTGCAGGACGGCGTGTACGAGGCATTTACCACCAAGCTCACCGAAAAGGTGAGGGCCTTCAAGGTCGGCGCTGGGACCGAGCCCGGGGTCGTGATCGGTCCGCTGATCGACGAGCAGGGCGTGAAGAAGGTCGAGCAGCACGTCGCCGACGCGGTGGGCAAGGGAGCGCAGGTCGTCCTGGGCGGCAAGCGCCATTCGCTCGGCGGCCTGTTCTTCCAGCCGACCGTGCTCACCGACGTGACGGCGCAAATGCTGGTGTCCCACGAGGAGACGTTCGGTCCGGTGGCGCCGCTGATCCGCTTCAAGACCGAGGACGAGGTGATCGGACTCGCGAACGACAGCGAGTTCGGGCTCGCGGGCTACTTCTACAGCCGCGACGTCGGCCGGATCTGGCGCGTGGCCGAGGCGATGGAGACCGGCATGGTCGGCGTGAACGCCGGCATCATCTCGACCGAGGTGGCGCCGTTCGGCGGCGTGAAGCAGTCGGGCCTCGGCCGCGAGGGCTCGAACCACGGCATCGAGGAGTATCTCGAGATCAAGTACGTCCTTTTCGGCGGAATCGACAAATAGTGCGTGGCGAGGACTTCAAGGACGACTTTCGCAAGGCGTTGCCAAAGGAAGTCGTCCAGTTCCTCACGCACCGCTCGCCCGGGCGCGCGACCGCAGCGATCCTGCACGACGTCGCGGTGATCGTGATCGCAGTTGCGATCGCGCTGTATTTTTGGCCCAACCCCCTGGTCATCGCGTTTGCCGTCTTCATTATTGGAACCCGGCAGCACGCGCTCTTCGTGATCGCGCACGACGCTGCGCACTACCTGCTTTATGAGCGGCGCTGGCTGAACGACCTCGCGGGGCGGGCATGCGCCACGGTACAGGGCCTTTCCATGTGCACCTACCGCGTGATCCATCGCCTGCATCACAACAATCTCTACGGTGAGCTCGATCCGGATACGGCGTTGCATGGGGGTTACCCTCGCGGCAAGGCCTATCTCTTGAAGAAACTGATGAAGGATCTGTCGGGGCTGACAGCGTGGAAGACGTACGCCTATTTCCTCGGCGGGGCGCCGGCGCTGAACACCGCGACCCAAGTCGCCCTGCGGCCGCTCGACGACACGTCCGGGAAGCTGAGGCTCGAGGCGAAGCGCGACCGCAACGTGGTGATCGTTTTCCATCTCGCGCTCCTTTTCGCGTTTGCGGGGGCGGGGTATATCGTCCAGTACCTCGTGCTGTGGGTGCTGCCGCTCGTGACGGTGGTGCAGGCGCTCCTGCGGCTGCGCGCGATCGCGGAGCACGGCGCGACCAGCGATTTTTCATCGCCGCTCACCGCGGCGCGGACCAACACCGGTCCGGCCTGGCTCGAATGGCTGATCTTCCCGCACCACGTCAACTACCACATCGAGCACCATCTCTACGCCTCGGTGCCGCACTACAACTTGCCCGCCCTGCACCGCGAGATGGCGGCGCGCGGGGTGCTCGAGGGGGCCGAGCTGCTGCCCTTCCGCGCCACCCTGGCGAAGATCTTCGCCGAGCGCGCCGCGTCCTGAGGTGGACCGGCGCCGCTTCGTCGCGCTGAGCGTGCTCGCGCTGCCCCTGCGCGTCTCGGCGCAAGCGAACGCGCACGTGAGCACCACCGATCCCCTGGTGTTCTCGCTGACCAAGGGAAGGACGGTGCATCCGGGGCGCGTCCACCTCGAGCTGCCGAAGCTCGCCGAGAACGGTCACTCGGTGCCGATGAGCGTGCGGGTCGACAGCGCCATGACCGCCGCCGAGCACGTGCGCGCGGTGCATCTGATCTCGGAAAAGAACCCGGTGCGCGAGATGGCGAGCTTCTGGCTCGGGCCGGGCGCCGGGCGCGCCGAGGTGAGCTCGCGTATCCGCTTGAACGGCTCGCAGCGCATGGTGGCGATCGCCGAGCTCTCCGACGGCAGCTTCTGGTCCGACGCGGTGGACGTCGAGGTGCTAGAGGCGGCCTGCACCGACGGCGGCTGAATGGCGCTTTCCCGCATCCGCATGCCCGAGCAGGCGCGCCGCGGCGAGCTGGTCGAAGTCGGCATCCTGATCCAGCACCCGATGGAGACCGGCTTCCGGCGCGGGCTGAACGGCGAGCGCGTGCCGCGCAACGCGATCCATTCCTTCCGCTGCCGCTACAACGGCGTGGACGTGTTCCGAGCCACGCTCAGCACCGGCATTGCCGCCAACCCGACGCTGCGGTTTTTATTCGTCGCGGCCGAAAGCGGAGACGTCGAGTTCTGGTGGCTCGACGACGACGAGGTCGAAGGCAGCGCGAAGGCGCGGCTGACGGTTGCCTGAGAATCCCTACTTGGGCGGCGGCGCGGGGAACTGAACGAAAGGCTGCGGCGGCGTCTGGTCGGGCGCAATGAAAGCGGGCGCCGGCTTCCCAGCCGGCCCGAGATGGCGGATATAGCGGTACATAGCGCGAAGATCCGAGCTCGTCATGACGCGCACGTTGAACCAGGGCATCGGCGGCCGCGCATTCAGCGCCTTGCCTTTCTGCACCCACTGCTCCTGCGTCAGGTCCTGCATGTAGAGGCGCAGGTTCGTGGCATACGTCGTACCCCAGGGACCGCGCCAGCCCAGAGCGTCGCCGACGAGCCATTGCGACTCGGGAACCTTGCCTCCGGTCGGCGCGTAGCCGGGCGTATGGCAGTCGTTGCAGCCGCCGATCCTGACGAGGTAGCGGCCGCGCTCGACCTGCGGGTCGGCTTGGTTCTTTTCCTGCGCCAGTGCCGGCATCGAGATGAGCAGCGCGCACAGGACGGCGGTGGTTGTCAAAGTTTCAGCCTCATCGGTTTCATGGACGAATCGATAAATCCTAGCCTGCGATAAAGCTCCTGTGCCCGCTCGTTTTGCAGATCGGTCAGGAGCGTGAGGCGCAGCACGCCGCGGCTCCTCGCCTCGGCGATCGCAAATCCCGCCAGCGCCGTAGCGATCCCTCGGTCGCGATGAGTGGGCTGGACGACTAAATCCTCGAACAGCGCCACGGTGCCGCCCTCGGCGGTGCTGACGGTATAGAGAAGGCTCGCCATCGCCACGACCTGCCCCGCGTCGCGCGCCACGTAGATCGTGCCCACCGCTGCGTCGGACAGGATCTTCTCGAGCGCCCGGGTCTGCTTCTCGTAGTCCGGTGAAAACTCCGCTTCTTCGGAAAAGAGGATCGTGAGCAGCGCCACGAGCTGCGGTAATTCGTCGCTCCGTGCCACGCCGAGCTCCACCATGGCGCGATGCTAACCCAAAACAAAACGTGGTCCGTCCCTGACTCGCCTTGCAGCCGTTGTCGTCTTTCCTAGGTCTTGAATATGGCGCCGCCGAGTGCCGCCACAATGACGACAAGTAGGGGCGGGGTTTTCCAGAAGACCAGCATGCCGAAGGCGACGAGACCGATCGCCAGGTCGGCTTTCGTCCTGATTGAAGTCGTCCAAACTGGATCGTAGAGCGCCGCGATCAGGATCCCGACTACCGCCGCGTTGACGCCGCTCAGCGCCCGCTGCGCGACGCCGTTGCGGCGCAGTACATCCCAATATGGAAGCGCTCCCACGACCAGCAGGAATGCCGGCAGGAAGATTCCGGCCAGCGCGATCATCCCGCCAGCAACGCCGGTAGGCGGCCGGGTCATCATCGCTCCCAGGTAGGCGGCGAACGTGAACAACGGGCCCGGAACGGCCTGCGCGGCGCCGTAGCCAGCGAGAAACACATCGTCGCTGACCCAGCCCGGCGGCACGACTTCATTGCGCAGGAGCGGCAGCACAACGTGTCCGCCGCCGAACACCAGCGATCCCGTCCGATAGAAGCTGTCGAAGAGTTCCAGCGCCGGTGCGTCCAGCGCCTGGCGCGCGAGGGGCAGGCCGAAGAGCAATGCGAAGAAAAGGAGCCATGCAGCAAGCGCCGTGTACCTGCCGATGGGGAAGTGGGACCGTTCCGATGCGCGCACTTCGCCCGGCTTGAGGAGCCACCAACCCGCGAGCGCGCCGGCCGCAATCGCGCCGAGCTGGGCCCACGCCATGGGAGCCGCGAGCACCAGCAGTGCGGCCGCGATGGCGAACGAGGCGCGAATCCGGTCCGGACAGAGATTGCGGCCCATATTCCAGACAGCCTGCGCCACGACGGCCACCGCCGCGATCTTCAATCCGTGCAGCCAGCCGGAATCCGCGGACAAGGCCAGGCTCGCGAACCCGTATGCAAAGAGGAGCAGCCCGATCGCCGATGGCAGCGTGAAACCCAGCCACGCGGCCAGTCCGCCCGCGAGCCCGGCCCGCGAGATGCCGAGCGCGATGCCGATCTGGCTGCTCGCCGGCCCCGGCAGAAAGTTGCAGAGCGCGACCAGATCGGCATACGCCTTGTCGTCGAGCCACTTTTTCCGCTCTACGAACTCGTCGCGGAAATAGCCGATGTGGGCGATCGGTCCGCCGAAGGAAATGCAGCCGAGCTTGAGAAACGTCAGGAAGACGAAAGCCGAACTATTTTTCGCGTCACCAGCCTGAGCCAACCTGGACAAAGGCAAAGCCTAGGAGACGTTGAAGCGGAAGTGGATCACGTCGCCGTCGCGCACGGTGTAATCCCGGCCTTCGAGGCGCAGCTTTCCCGCTTCCTTCGCCCCGAGCTCGCCGCCGTGCGCCACGAAGTCGTCGTAGGAAGCGACCTCGGCGCGGATGAAGCCGCGCTCGAAATCGGTGTGGATGACCCCTGCGGCCTGCGGCGCGGTGGCGCCCGCCGGCACGGTCCAGGCGCGCACTTCCTTCGGCCCGGCGGTGAAGTACGTTTGCAGGCCGAGCAGCGCGTACGCGGCCCGGATGACGCGGTTCAGGCCGGGCTCGTCCATTCCCATGTCCTCGAGGAAAAGGAGCTTGTCCTCGTCGGACATGTCGACGATCTGCGATTCGATGTTCGCGCTGATCGGCACCACCGGCGCGCCTTCTTTCGCAGCATGGCTTTTGACGCTCTCCAGGAGGGCAGCGGACCCGGTCTCGCCGATGTTCGCCACGTACATCGTGGGCTTCATGGTGAGGAGGAAGAGAGGCTTGAGCACGGCGTGCTCTTCCTTCGACAATTCGGCGCTGCGCGCCGGCCGACCCGCATCGAGGATTTCTCTCACTTTTCTCAATGCCGAAACCAGGCGCACGGCCTCCTTCTCGCCGGTGGTCTGCGCCACCTTCTCGTGCTTGGCGAGCTGGCGCTCGACCGAGTCGAGGTCGGCAAGCGCGAGCTCGGTGTTGATGGTCTCGATGTCGGACACCGGATCGAGCTTGCCGGCGACGTGCACGACGTTGGGGTCCTCGAAGCAGCGCACCACGTGCGCGATGGCGTCGGTCTCGCGGATGTTGGCGAGGAACTTGTTGCCGAGGCCCTCGCCTTTCGAGGCGCCGGCCACGAGCCCGGCGATGTCCACGAACTCGACCACCGCCGGCACCACCTTCTGCGGCTGCGCGATCTCGGCGATCGTCCCGAGGCGCCGGTCGGGCACCTCGACGATGCCGACATTCGGCTCGATGGTGCAGAAGGGATAGTTCTCGGCCGCGATCCCGGCCTTGGTGAGCGCGTTGAAGAGCGTGGACTTGCCGACGTTCGGCAGGCCCACGATGGCGCACCTGAGGCTCATTTCTTCCGGCCGAGCAGACCGCTCAACAGGCCTTTCTTCTCAGGGTCTTTGACCGGCTCTTTGACCGGGTCTTTGACCGGCTCTTTGACCGGCTCTTCTTTTTTGACCGCAGCCTTTTCTTCCGTATGCAGCTTTTGCATGGCCGTCTGCATGTCGCCCGCGAGGCACAGCGGCAGCACCTCGAGCGCCTTTTCGATCACCGAATCGATCGCCGAGCGCTCCTCCGCCGGAGGCCTCTGCAGCACGTAGTCGGCGCCTTCGGCGTCGGCGGGCGGCTTGCCGACGCCGATGCGCAGCCGCCAGTAGTCGTGGCTCGCGATCCGCTGCGAGATGTCCTTCAGGCCGTTGTGCCCGGCGATGCCTCCGCCCTGCTTCATCTTCGCGACGCCGGGCGGAAAGTCGAGCTCGTCGTGCACCACGAGGATTTCCTCGGGCTTGATCCTGAAGAAGCCGGCGAGCATCTGCACCGGCTGCCCGCTCGCGTTCATGAAGCTCTGCGGAAGGAGCAACCAGGCCGCGCCCGCGGGGCTCGTCCCCTGGATTTGGCCGACGAGCGCCTTGAATTTCCCGTCCTTGCGCAACGCGATGCCGTTGGCCGAGGCGAAGCGCTCGACCAGCCAGAAGCCCGCGTTGTGGCGCGTGCGCTCGTATTCCTTGCCGGGATTGCCCAGGCCGACGACGAGGCGGATCAAGGGCTACTTCTTCTCTTTCTTCTCGCCCTTGTCCGCGGCGGCCGGCTTCTCGGCCGCCCCGCCCTTGCCCTTGTCGCCCTTCTCCCCCTCGCCAGGCGCGCCCTCGCCGTCCTTCGCCGCGGCGGCCTGCTCGGTGGTCGGCACCTCCGACGGCGCCACCACCGCGGCGTCGGCAGCGGCTTCCTCTTCCTCTGTGACGAGCGAGGGAATCACCACCGTCGCGACCACCGGGTTCTCGCTCTTGTGGATCGCGAGCTCCACGCCCTTGGGCAGCGCCAGTTCGCGCGCGTGCAGCGAGTGGCCGACCGTGAGGCTGGAGAGATCCACCTCGACGAACTCCGGCAGGTCGTCCGGGAAACAGGTGATGTCGAGCTCGTTCAGCACGTGGCTCGCGATGCCGCCCTGCTCCTTCACGCCGGGCGACTTGTCGGCATTCACGAAGTGCAGCGGCACCTTCATGTGGATCTTCTTGTCCTTGGACACGCGCTGGAAGTCGACGTGCTGCACCTGCAGCTTGAATGGATGCATGTTCACCGAGCGCAGCAGCACCTGTTGGTCGGCGCCGTTCAGCTTGAGCGTGAGGATCGAGGCGTGGAACTTCTCGTTCCTCAGGCTGTGGAACAGCGCCCTGTGGTCGAGCTGGATGTTCACCGCGCCCTCGGCCCCGCCGTACACGATGCCGGGCACCATGCCCATGCGGCGCAGACGGCGGCTCGCACCCGTTCCTTGCGCCTCGCGCTTTTCCGCGCTGATTTCGAATTTCATGGCTGCTCCTTGGTTGAACCGGGCCCGCGACCAGGCACCGGCGAAGTTGGAAAGCTAGGGATACTCATTCTATGAACAGAGAGCTGACCGATTCCTCCGTGTAGATGCGCAGGATCGTCTCGGCGAGGAGTCCCGCGACCGAAAGGCTCCTGATCTTGCTGCAGCTGCGCGCGTCCTCGCGCAGCGGAATGGTGTCGGTGACCACGAGCTCGTCGAGATCGGACCTGGCGATGCGCTCGACCGCCGGACCCGAGAGCACGGCGTGCGTGCAGTAGGCGACGACCTTGGTGGCGCCTTCCTCTTTCAGCACCTGGGCCGCTTTCACCAGCGTGCCGGCGGTGTCGACCATGTCGTCCATGATGACGCAGGTGCGATCCTTCACCTCGCCGATCACGTTCATCACCTCGCTGACGTTGGCTTTCGGCCGGCGCTTGTCGATGATGGCGAGGTCCGACTCCAGGCGCTTGGCGAGCGCGCGCGCGCGCACCACGCCGCCCACGTCGGGCGAGACCACGATGAGGTTCTCGTAGCGCTGCTTCCATACGTCGCCGAGGAGCACCGGCGCGGCGTAGATGTTGTCGACCGGGATGTCGAAGAAGCCCTGAATCTGGTCGGCGTGCAGGTCCATGGTCAGCACGCGCGCCACGCCCACGGAGGCGAGCATGTTCGCCACCACCTTGGCGCTGATCGCGACCCGCGCCGAGCGCGGCCGGCGGTCCTGGCGCGCGTAGCCGAAATACGGGATCGCGGCGGTGACGCGGGCGGCCGACGAGCGCTTGAGCGCGTCGACCATGACCAGCAGCTCCATCAGGTTGTCGTTGGTCGGAGCGCAGGTCGATTGCAGCACGAACACGTCCTTGCCGCGCACGTTCTCCAGGAGCTCGACCATCACTTCGCCGTCGGAGAACTTGCCAACGATCGCCCGCCCCAACGACAGGTTCAGGTAGCGCGCCACCTCCTGCGCGAGGCGCGGGCTGGCGTTGCCCGTGAACACCATCAGGCGCTCGAGCTGCGCCGCGCTTGGTCCGTGCGTCATCGTGTTCATGTGTGTTGGCTGGGGAGGAAGGATTCGAACCCTCGTATGCCGGAATCAAAATCCGGTGCCTTAACCAGCTTGGCGACTCCCCAATTGTCTCCGGGGCGGAGAATCTTCGTCCCCTAATTCAATGGTACCGGGGCGGAGAGTCTCGCCCCTAATTCGGTCAATTTTCCGACTCGGCCAGCGGATGCCGGTCCAAACCCCGCGCGACGAATCCACGCATATCCCCCGGCAATTGGTTGTACAGAGCGCGCGCCGCGGCCTCCGAACTGAACTCCGCGAACACGCACGCCCCGGACCCGGTCATGCGCGCCTGCGGAGAGCGTCGTCGCAACCATTCGAGGTGCGCTGCCACCTCGGGGTAGCGCGCCGCGACCACGGCTTCGAGGTCGTTGCGTCCCTGCCCCGAGAAAAAGGGCGGTATTTTGAGTGCTTTCGACCGTGCTGTCAACGCGGCAGCGAAGATTTCCTGCGTGGAAACCGAGACTTGGGGCTCGAGCACGAGGTACCAGGCGGCGGGCAGATCGAGCCGCGACAGCCGCTCGCCGATGCCCTCGCCCAGAGCGTTGCGGCCGTAGACGAACACGGGCACATCCGCGCCCAGCTTCCGTCCAACCTCCATCAACTGGCCCGTTGGCAGATTCAGATTCCACACCTTGTTCAACGCCATGAGAACCGTCGCGGCATCGGAGGAGCCGCCGCCCATGCCGCCGCCGACGGGAAGGATCTTCTCCAGCGAAAGGTCCGCGCCTTTCTGCGTTGCTGCAGTCTCCTTCAGCAGACGTGCAGCGCGAACGCACAGGTTTTCCTCGCCGTAGACGCCCGAGAACCGGATGTCGCCGTCCTCGCGCAGCCCGATGCCGACGCGGTCTGCCCGATCGACCAGGCGGAACACCGTCTGCAGCTCGTGATAGCCCGTATGTTCGCCCGTTTCGCGCTTGCCGAGCACGTGCAGGAAGAGATTGAGCTTTCCCGGCGCGGGGTACCACTTCATTGCCGCTTCATTCCCACTTCGAGATCGCCAGCCGCAGCTCGATGTCCGGGTAGATGAGACGCAGGCGTGAAGGCAGCTTGCCCTCGTATTCCTGGTAATCGATTTTCCAGCCGCGTTCCTCGAGCGAGCGCAGGCGTCCCTCTGCGTCGTACTCGGCCTTGGCCGCCGCCGGGTCGGAAGGCCTTCCGCGGACCCAGTCGGCAAGCCCGGCGAGCGGCAGGCGGAATCCGAGCACCTCCTCGGTGAGCGCCTCGGCATCATGCGCGCGGTATTCGCGCGGCTCCGCCGTGGTCAGCACCACCGAGTCGCCGTCGCGCACGATGCGGGCGACGCCGGCGCCGAGCGTAGTGGTGATGAGCATCTCGTCGGCGCTCTTCGCGTGGCGCCACGCGATGTTGCCGCTGAAGGCGTCCTTGCCGTAGCGCGCGGCCAGCCGGCCGCTCAAGTCGAACTCGACGTCCTGCGGGACCTGGGTCTGGAGCTGCGCGCATCCGCCGGCGAGGAGGAGCACCACTGACAGCAAACCGAGACGCATCAGCGCCTCATTTATCTTTTCAAGCGCTTGATCGTCTTCTGCAGCGTCTCGTTGTCCGGGCTCGCCTTGAGCGATTCCTGCCAGATGCGGTTCGCCTCGTCGCGATTGCCCATCATCCACAGCACCTCGCCGAAGTGCGCGCCGATCTCGGCGTCGGGACGACCGACGTAGGCGCGGCGCAGCTGCTCGGCGGCGCCTTTGAGGTCGCCTTCGCGGTAGAGCACCCAGCCCATGCTGTCCATGATGAAGTAGTCCTCGGGCGCGAGCTCCAACGCGCGCTCGATCAGCTTGCGCGCCTCCGGCAGGCGCGTGTTGCGCTCGGCGAAGGAGTAGCCGAGGGCGTTGTACGCGTGCGCGTGGTCGGGCCGCACCTCGATCAGCTTGCGGAGATTCGACTCGAGCACGTCGAAGCGATCGAGCTTCTCTGCGGTGAGCGCGTAGTCATAGAGCAGCTCGGGCTGGTCGGGATCCTTCTGCAGGGCATCGGCGAGCAGCTTGAAGGCGTCCTGGTTGCGGCTCGCTTCACGCAGGAGCTGCGCTTCGGCGACGACGAACTGCGCCTCTTCGCCGGGGTTGTCGGCGGCGACGCGCTTCAGGTAGCTGCGCGCCTGGTCGAGCTTGCCCTGCTTCGCCATCGCGTTCGCGGTGCGCATGCGCGCGGCGAGCTGGTGCTCGCCTTCGCCGATGCTTTCGTACCACTTGATGGCCTGCGGCCACTGCTTCTGCTCCTCCGCGATCTGGCCCAGGACGTAGCGCACCCCGTCCGAGTCGCGATAGTTCAGCGTAAGCAGGCGCTTCATGTTCTGCTCGGCGACCTCGTAGTCCTTGAGCTGGAACGCGAGCAGGCCCACGGCATAGATGACTTCGGTGTTTCCCGGACTCGCGGCGAGCACCGCCTCGAATTGCTTGCGCGCCTCGGGCAGGCGCTTGTCGAGGATCAGCAGCCGCGCGTAGTTGAGCCGCGCTTCGCGCGAATTCGGGTTCTTGGCGACGAAATCGCCGAGGACCTTGGCGGCCGCGGCGGGCGAGCGGCGCTGCAGGATCTGCGCCTCCAGGAGCGCCGCCAGCTCCCAGTCGGGGCGCAGCGCGCTGGCGCGGTGAATCGCCGCAATCGCGGCGTCGTCGTCGCCGGCGGCGGCCGCCGCCTGCGCCACGGCGAAGTGTGCCTGCGGCAGCTTCGGATACTTGGACGCGAGCGTGCGCACCACGCGCAGGTTCGCCGCCTTGTCGGGGTTCGCCGCGAGCAGCCGATTGAGCTGCATGAATCCGTTTTCCGGGCTCACGCCCTCGGTGGTGAGGAGCTTTTCGAGATGGGGCAGCGCTTCCTCGGCGCGCTTGTTCGCCACCAGCAGCGCCGCAAGAACCTGCAGCGCCTGGGGCGAGGCCGGATCGAGCTCCTGCCAGGTGCGCGCCGCGTCGAGCGCGAGCTCGGGCAGCCGCGCCTGGTTGGCGATCTCGACCGCGCGGCGCGCCACGCGCGGATCGCTGGTGCGCCGGGCGAGGTCGAGGAAAGTCTGCGCTGCGAGCGGCAGGTCGCCGCGCTGCAAGGCGATCTCGCCGAGCAGGAACTCGTAGAGCATCGGCTCGTTGAGGTCGCCCTCGGCCGCTTGCGGGATTTCTTTGGTCTGCGCGATCGCGGCGCAGCCTGCGATCGACAGGCCCGCCGCGGCGATGATCAACCGAATCGCTCTTTTCATCTGGATTCGACCCATCTTAGGTATATTTGGTGCCCCGCACAAGCAGGTTTTCCACATGCCTGAGCTCCCCGAGGTCGAGGTCACACGGCGCGGACTCGAGCCGCAACTCGCAGGCCGCGTGATCTCGGGCGTCGCGGTGCGCGAGCCTCGCCTGCGCTGGCCGGTGCCGAGGGACGTGCAGCGCCTCGCGGGACGCACGGTGCGCGCGATCCAGCGCCGCGGCAAGTATCTTCTCGTGGACTGCGGCGACGGCCACCTGATCCTCCACCTGGGAATGTCGGGCAGCCTGCGCGTGCTGCCCGCCGCCACCCCGGCGCAAAAGCACGATCACTTCGACCTTCAGCTTGGTGACAGGATTCTGCGCCTGCGCGATCCGCGCCGCTTCGGCGCGGTGCTCTGGACCCGCGCGAACATCGATACCCATCCGCTGCTGGTTCATCTCGGTATCGAGCCGCTCACGCGCGAGCTGCACCCGGCGCGCCTGCACCAGCTCACCCGGCCGCATCGCACGGGCATCAAGCAGTTCCTGATGGACGGCCGGCGCATCGTCGGCGTCGGCAATATTTATGCGAACGAGAGCCTGTTCCTCGCAGGCATTCATCCGCGGGTGCCCGCCAGAAGGCTTTCTCTCGAGAGATGCGCACGGCTTTGCGCGGCGATCAAGCACACGCTGCGCGCGGCGATCCGCGCCGGCGGCTCAAGCCTGCGCGATTTCGTCGGCGCCGACGGCAACGCCGGCTACTTCCAGCAACGCTATTGGGTCTACGACCGCACCGGCGAACCGTGCCGCCGCTGCGGAAGCATCATTCGCAAGATCCAGCAGGGCCAGCGGTCCACGTTTTATTGTCGGTCCTGCCAGAAGTAATGCCTACTTCCCAGAAGTGACTTTGGCTTTCAGCTTCTTTTCGATGTACGGATGAACGAACTTCGAGACATCGCCCCCGAGCGAAGCGATCTCGCGCACCAGCGTCGCGGAGATGAACATGTGCTGCTCGGATGGCGTGAGGAAGATCGTCTCCATCTGCGGATAGAGGTGGCGGTTCATCCCGGCGAGCTGGAACTCGTATTCGAAGTCGGACACCGCGCGCAGGCCGCGCAGCACGACGCGCGCGTTGTGCTTGCGCACGAAGTCGATCAGCAGGCCGCTGAAGCCGGTGACTTCGAGGTTGTTCACGTCGGCGAGCACCTCGCGCGCCATGCCGATCCTCTCCTGCAGCGGGAAGAAGGTGCGCTTCGGGGTGCTCTCGGCGATGGCCAGCACGAGCGTATCGAACAGCTTGCTCGCCCGGCGCACCAGCTCCTCGTGGCCGCGCGTGAGCGGGTCGAAGGTCCCCGGATAGATCGCCTTGATCATCGCCTCTCCAGCAGCTGGTAGCTCACCGGGCCTGCACGCGAGCGCTTGAGCTCGCGCCACGCCTCCTGCGGCTCGAGCGGATCGGGCGCCTCGACATAGACGCGCGCTGCGGGCGCGAGCCGCGCCGGCAGCCGCTCGAGCAGCGCCGGCAGGGCATTCTGCCTGAACGGCGGATCGAGGAAAACCACGTCGAAGCGCTCGTCGCCTCTGTCGAGATAGTCGAACGCATCGGCGAGGATCAGGTCTATCTGTTTTGCCCCGATCAGTTCGGAGGTTTTCCTGAGAACCGAAAGAACCGCGCGGTCGTTCTCGACCATGACGACGCGCGCCGCGCCGCGCGAGGCCGCCTCGAATCCGAGCGCGCCACTGCCGGCGAAAAGATCGAGGCAGCTTTTTTCCTCGAGCGTCTGGCCGAGCCAGTTGAACAGCGTCTCGCGCACGCGGTCGGGCGTGGGACGCAGGTCGCGGCGCTCGGGCACCGCGATGCGGCGGCCGCGGTATTCGCCGCCGATGATGCGGATTCTGCCTGCCTTTGCGGGGTGCCTCCCGCTTCTCTTGCCGTTGGTAGAATTCACGCATCGATGGTAGCGCTCTCTTGGGCGGCGCGCCTCAAGGCAGGTCTTGCGCGCACTCGCGACGTTCTCAATACGCCGGTCTCGGAGCTCTTCGTTCGACGCAAGGTCGACGAGGCGCTGTTCGAGGAGCTGGAGAACGCCCTGCTGCAGGCCGATTGCGGCGTGCCCGCGACGCAGGAGCTCGTGGCTTCGCTGCGCAAGAGTAAGGCGCCCGACGCAGAGGCTCTACGACAGGCTCTGAAAGATTCGCTTACCGAGCTGCTGCGCCCGCTGGAGCGGAAGCTGGAAGTCACAGGCAAGCCGTTCGTCATCATGATCGCGGGCGTGAACGGCTCGGGGAAGACGACATCGATCGGCAAGCTGGCCAAGTGGCTGCAGTCGCAGGGCCACAGCGTGATGCTCGCCGCCGGCGACACCTTCCGCGCGGCGGCGCGAGAGCAGCTGGTCATCTGGGGCGGGCGCAACGGCGTGCCGGTGATCGCGCAGGACTCGGGCGACCCCGGTGCGGTGATGTTCGACGCCCTCGGCGCGGCGCGCGCGCGCGGCACCAACGTGCTCATCGCCGACACCGCGGGGCGCCTTCCCACGCAGCTGCACCTCATGGAGGAGATCCGCAAGGTGAAGCGCGTCGCGCGCAAGGCCCTCGACGGCGCGCCGCACGAGGTGCTGCTCGTCCTGGACGCCAACACCGGGCAGAACTCGCTCGCCCAAGTGAAGGCGTTCGACGAGGCGCTCGGCCTGACCGGACTCATTCTGACCAAGCTCGACGGCACGGCGAAGGGCGGCGTGGTCTGCGCCATCGCGCACGCGCGATCCAAGGATTCCAAGGAGAGGCCTATCCCGCTCCTCTTCGTCGGCGTGGGCGAAGACATCGACGACCTTCGCCCCTTCGTCGCGAAAGACTTCGCCGAGGCGCTGGTTGGTTAGCTTCTCGTCCGTCGCCAAGCGCTATCCCGGCGGCCAGGAGGCCCTGAAGAGCGTCACCTTCTGCCTCGAAGCGGGCGAGCTCGTCTTCGTCACCGGACGTTCGGGTGCAGGCAAGTCGACGCTGCTCAAGCTCATCGCCGCCATCGAGCGGCCAACCGCGGGCTCGGTGATCGTGCATGGCCAGAACATCGGCGCCCTCAAGCGCGCCGCCGTGCCCTACCTCAGGCGCAACATCGGGCTCGTGTTCCAGGACCAGAAGCTGCTGTACGACCGCAGCGTGTTCGACAACGTGACGCTGCCGCTCGCCTTTTCCGGGCTGCCGCCGAGGGAAGCCGCGCGCCGAGCGCGGGCTGCCCTCGACAAGGTCGGGCTGCTCGCGCGCGAAAAGGCGAACCCGATCCAGCTTTCCGGCGGCGAGCAGCAACGCCTCGCCATCGCGCGCGCGGTCGTCAACCGGCCTGGCCTCCTGATCGGCGACGAGCCCACCGCGAACCTCGACGCCGAGTCCGCCGGGCTGATTCTCGACGTGTTCGTCGGCTTCAACCAGGTCGGCGTGACGGTCCTGATCGCCACGCACGACCAGGGTCTCGTCGGGCGCTACGGCAGGCGGGTGCTTCGGCTCGAGGAGGGACGCATCGCTTGAACGCCTGGCTGCGTCAGCATCGCCAGGCCGCCGGCGCTGCGCTGCGCCGGCTGGGCATGCTGAACACCGCCGTCATCGGCGTGGCCCTTTCGCTCCCCACGGGCGGATATGCGCTGCTCGAGAACCTGCGCGGCGTCGCCGGTCGCTTTGCGCTGGACACGGAGATTTCAATCTTCCTGCAGCCGGGGGCCAGGCGCGCCGAGGCAGACCTGCTCGGCACAACGCTGCGCGCCGACCGGCGCATCGCAAAAGTGCGCTTCCTCCCGCGCGAGCAGGCGCTCAAGGAATTGTCCAGCGTGCAAGGCATGGCCGAGGTGGTCGCGGCGCTCGGCCGCAACCCCCTGCCCGACGCCTTCGTGGTGACGCCTCGCGCGGGAGACATCGGACAGCTCGCTCGCGAGCTCGCCGCACTGCCGGGGGTCGCACACGTACAGGCCGACGCCGCCTGGGCGCGGCGCCTCGCCGCCCTGGCCAACATTGGACGGGTCGCGATCTGGCTCCTGAGCGCGCTGCTCGGTGCCGGCCTGGCCGCGGTGACCTTCAATACGATTCGCCTCCAGATCCTGACCCGGCGCGCCGAGATCGAGGTGTCGAAGCTGATCGGCGCGACCGACGCGTTCATCCGCAGACCCTTTTATTACCTGGGCCTCTTCCAAGGCGCGGCCGGGGGAATCGTCGCCTTGGGAATCGTGGCGGCGGGCCTCGGGCTTCTCAACCGGGAGGTTCAGGCGCTGGCAGCGTCCTATGGATCCGGCTTCCGGTTCAGTTTCCTCGGGGTGGGCGACGCCCTCGCCGTCGTGGTCTTCGCCGGCCTGCTCGGCAGCGTGGGCGCGCAACTCGCGGTGGCCAGGCAGCTTCGGGAAATCGAGCCGGCCTGAATTGAACCGATTGTTAGCGCCTACTTTCGATCAGAGCCATTGTGGAACCGATCGCCTGCCTGGCACTCTAATGATCCGAGTGCTAAAATCCACCCGCCAAGGAGGATCCGTATCCATGCAAGCGACGCTGGCCCTGCCCGTTTCGGTCCCCGTGCCGATGTCCACCGGCAGCCTCGAGGCTTACATCCAGACCGTCAACCGGTTCCCCCTCCTCACCGCCGAGGAGGAACGCGACCTGGCGCAGCGGTGGCGCGAAAAGGAAGACCTCGACGCCGCCCGCGGCCTCGTGCTCTCGCACCTGCGTCTGGTGGTGGCCCTCGCCCGGGGCTACCTCGGCTACGGCCTGCCGCACGCCGATCTCATCCAGGAGGGAAACATCGGCCTCATGAAGGCCGTAAAACGCTTCGACCCGGACCGGGGGGTGCGGCTGGTGTCGTTCGCCATCCACTGGATCAAGGCCGAGATGCACGAGTACATCCTGCGCAACTGGCGCCTCGTCAAGGTGGCGACCACCAAGGCGCAGCGCAAGCTCTTCTTCAACCTGCGCTCGATGAAGAAGGGGCTCGCCCCGCTCACCAGCGACGATGTGTCTAGGGTAGCGCGCGAGTTGCGCGTCAAGCCCGAGGAAGTGGTCGAGATGGAAACGCGCCTCTCGGGCCAGGAAATCGCCTTCGAAGCCGATGCGGACGACGAGTCCGCGTACGCCCCGGCGAACTACCTCGCGGCCGACCATGACGCAGAGCCGCTGCGCGTTCTGGAGGCCAAGGAGTCGGAGGAGACGCGCACTGCCGGGCTCGAGACCGCCCTGAAGAGCCTGGACCCGCGCAGCCGCCGCATCGTCGAGGCCCGCTGGCTGCGGGAGGACGACACGGCCACCCTGCACGAGCTGGCAGCCGAGTTCAAGGTTTCGGCCGAGCGCATTCGCCAGATCGAGGCGAAGGCGTTCCAGAAGATGCGCCAGGCGCTCCCGGCGCCCGCTTAAAGGCTCCGTGCCCGCCTAAGAAGGCTCCGTGCCCGCCTAAGAAGGCTCCTTTAGCAGCGTGCGCAGATCCTCGGGCAGGTCCGAGGCCAGCCGGTCCGGTCGCACGAAGAGGCGTAGCCGCCCCCGCGAGTCGATCGCGTACGTCTGGCCGCTGTGGTCGACGCTGTAGCCGTCCGAGGTCTTGCGTTTCTCGTAATACACCTTGAACTCGCGCGCCGCGCGTTGCGTCGCCGCAGCGTCGCCGTAGAGTCCCAGGAACCGCGGGTCGAAAGCGCCGACGTACTTGCCGAGCACCTCTGGCGTATCGCGCTCCGGGTCTACGGTGACGAAAAGCACCTGCACGCGGTCGGCCTCGCGACCGAGCGCCTTCACCACCTGCGAGAGATCGGCGAGCGTGGTCGGACACACGTCGGGGCAATGGGTAAAGCCGAAGAACACGACCACGACCTTGCCCCGAAACTCTTCCAGGCGCCGGGCGCGGCCGGTGTGATCGGTGAGCTCGAGCGTCTTGCCGTAGTCGGCGCCGGTGATATCGGTGCTTCTAAACCGCGGCCGGCCGTCGCACCCTGCGACGAGCGCCGCGGCGAGCGCCAGGCTACAGATAATGATCGACCAGGAGGGCGGCGAAAAGAAGCGCAAGGTAGAGGATCGAGTAGCGGAAGGTCTTCTGGGCGAGCGCATCGCTATAGGCGCGATAGATGCGCACGGCGTAGGCGAGGAATACAGCGCCGAGGAGCAGCGCCGCCACGAGGTAGAGCCATCCGCTCATGCGAACGACGAACGGAAGCAGGCTGACCGCAAAGAGGATCAGCGTGTAGAGGAGCACCTGAAGCCGGGTGTAGGGCTTGCCGTGCGTCACCGGCAGCATCGGCACGCCGGCCTTGGCGTAGTCCTCGATGCGATAGAGCGCAAGCGCCCAGAAGTGCGGCGGCGTCCACGCGAATATGATGAGGAAGAGAAGCATCGCCTCGATGCTCACGTCGCCGGTCGCCGCCGCCCATCCGAGCACCGGGGGCATGGCGCCCGAGGCGCCGCCGATCACGATGTTCTGCGGCGTGGCCGGCTTCAGCAGGATCGTGTACACGATCGCGTAGCCGACGAACGTCGCGAGCGTGAGCCACATCGTGAGCGGATTCACCGCGTGCCACAGCACCGCGAGACCGAGCCCGCCCACCGCGCCGGCGAGCAGCAGGATCTGCGCGGACGAGATCGAG